>JAGCIC010000197.1 GCA_017648805.1 Clostridia bacterium | reverse complement strand
TGTTCCGGAGTTCCGGTGGCGTCCAGGCGTTTATAGCGTTTTTCTCCGCTTTCGCACAGGGCGATAAAGGCCTCATACACCCGCCGCTGCAGTTTTTCCTTTGAAAGCTCGATACGGTCGGCGGCCTGCTCGCCCAGTCGGCGCTTGAGCGCCTCGTCCGGGCTTATGTCGAACACCACCGTGAGATCGGGTGTGCATTTGGCAAGGGCGCGCTCGTTTATCTGCCTGACCCAGTCGCCCAGGCCGCGCCCGCAGCCCTGGTAGGCGATGGAGGAGTCCACAAAACGGTCGCACAGCACGAGCTTGCCCTGACTTAACGCGGGCAGTATGGTGTCGTTTATGTGCTGCTGCCTGGCTGCGGCGAACAGGAGCGCCTCGCACTCGTCCGTCATGCCAAGACTGCTCACGTCCAGCAGCACGCCGCGGATCCTTTCGGAAATGGGACAGCCGCCCGGCTCCCTAGTTGCGACCACATCCAGACCGAGACTCTCAAGATACGTCTTGAGCAGGCGGCTCTGGGTGGTCTTTCCGCAGCCGTCGGAGCCTTCGAGTGTTATGAAGAAGCCCGGCATGCGCGGCGCCTCTCCCAGCAGCAGCTCTCTTAATTCGGCAGGATCGGCGGCAAAAGCGTCCGGCTTGCAGGCGTCGAGCTCTTCGCGTGAACCGTAACCGTAACCGGCGGCTATGGAGAAAACACCCGCCTGACGCGCGCCGTCTATGTCGAAAACGCGGTCTCCCACCATGCAGGCATCCGCCTTGTCCGTTTTGAGTGCGGACGTGACGAGCTCACACTTGGTTATGATGTGGGCGTTGTTTTCGTTCGGTGCGACCACGTCATCGAAAAACGGCAGCAGCCCGAAGTATTCCAATGTCTTTACGCACAGGGAACGGGACTTGGAGGAAGCGAGAGTGACTGTTGCACCTTCCCGCTTCAGCGAATAGATCAGCTCGTAGATGCCGGGGTAGACCTCGGCTTCCTTCCAGCCGATAATGACGTGCCTTTCCCTGAACAGTGCGGTCGCCCGGACGGATTCGTCTTCGGTCATTCCGCACAGACGCTTAAAGCTGTCCCTGAGAGGCGGACCCACGAACTCCAACAGCTTGTCTTCCGGAAGGGCGGGAAAGCCCATTTTGCCTATGGCGTAGGCAGCTGAGGCGCATATGCCCGGAGCCGAGCGGGTTATGGTGCCGTCAAGGTCGAATATGACCTGCCTGAATCTGAGGGGCATTACACGATCCTCCTGGCCCAGGAGAACACCCGGTTGTAATAGCCGGTGGTGATGGAGGAAATTATGACCTTGCCCGCGGCGGAGGAGGCGTGAATGAACTTGCCGCCGCCCAGATAGATGCCCACGTGGTCGCTCAGGTCGGAGTCCGTGATGGTGTTCATGCACACTATATCGCCGCGCTTCATCGCGCTTACGCTTTCGATCTTGGTGCCTCTGCCGTAACCCTGGGCATACGCGCTGCGCCCAAGGGAGATGCCTATCTTCTTGTAGCAGTAGCTGGTGAAACCGGAGCAGTCGAAGCTGTTGGGGCCGGAAGTGGCGTAAATGTAGGGCTTGCCCAGCTGCTGCAGGGCGTGGGTGATCACGGTCTCTATGTTGGAAGAACCCGTGCCGCTGGCGGGGTCGTCGTTGGGATTGGTGGAGTAATTCCCGGTGGAAGCGCTGCCTCCGCTCGAGGAGCTGCTGCCGGAGCCGCTTACGGCGGCGCCGATGTTCTTGGGCGCGGAGGAAGAGAACAGGCTGGACAGGGTGGTCGGGTCGGCCACGCCCGTTTCCTCAAGCCCGGCTTTCTTCTGGTACAGCTTCACGGCGCTCGGGGTGATGTTGCCGAAGTCGCCGTCTATGCCTGCGCTCAGGTAGCCCTTGTATGTCAGGCGGGTCTGCAGCCGGGTCACGTCGTTGCCTACCGAACCTTTGGACAGGTTGGCGGTTTTGATGGGACTCTGGGGCGCGTGACCGCCGTATAGCACGCGCTGGGTGGTCTTGTCGGCCACGCCGCTGGCGCTTAGGCCGATCTGGCTCTGGAAGCGGGACACCGCGTTGGTGGTGAGGGATCCGTAGTTTCCGGCGGGCAGCCCGTCGAAATAACCCAAGTCTTCCAGCTTTTTCTGCAGGGCGAGGATCTGGTTGGCTGCGGAAACGCCGTTTTTGAGTTCGATATAATCGGTTACGGACAGGGTGTTCTTGAGCAGGTACGCGGTCACGCCGGAATAGCTGATGCGCGCCCACTTGTCCGTGTAGGCGGTAACGGTCACGTTGGTGGCGATGGGGACAGTGCCCAGCCGGTTCGCGCTCTCCAGCGCGGCGGAGTAGGCGGGGGCCGCGCAGATGACCGTGGCCTCGAAGGTCATTTCCACCGGAGAAATGAATTCGTCCAGATGGATCTTGAGCCCCGTTACGGGGTAATAGCCCTTGTGGCCGTTGCGCTCTATCAGCGCCCAGTAGGTCGTATGCGCCAGCACGTTCACCTTCATGCCCACGCTGACGGAGCCAGCGCCGGTGCTGGCGTCGTAGGCGTATTTCTTTACGCTGCCGGCGACGGTGACGGTGGCCTGATAGCGTTCGTCTTCGTTCAGTGTGACGCTTGAGTACCTGACCAGGGAATTGATGTCCACGTAGCCTCTGTGGCCGTTGTAATCTATCAGGCCCCACTGGCTGTTATGACCCAGCAGCGTCAGGAAAGTGTCCTGGTTAAGGGTCGCCAGGGTGTCGGAGGAAGTGGTCGCATAAGCGTACACCTTGGTCTTTTTGTTTGTGAGCGCGGAGATGTTTTCGGTCTGCTCCAGCGTCGGGTTGGTGATCGCTGAGAGGCTGGAGGCGGTGCAATAGCCACGGTTGCCGCGGTATTCCACCAGCGCCCAGGTACCGTTTGTGGCAAGCACGGTCACTTCGGCCCCGGAGGTCAGAGTGCCGACCGTCTTGGAGGAACTGGAAGCATATTTATAGAAGGTAACGCGACTGGCGGAGACCTGCGCTTCCGCGCGCATAGCGGGCTGCAGGGTGACGTCGCTGATCTTCGTGAGCGCGCTTAAAGAGGTATAGCCTTTTGTGCCTGACACGATCACCGCCGCCCAGGCACCGTTCCAGCCCCATACGGTGAGTTCCTGGCCCATGGACAGGGTCCTGAGCTTCTCGGAACCTGTGGAAGGGGATTTGTAAAGCGGCACGGAACAGTTGGCGAAAGCCGGGATGTTCTGGTTGGTCGCCGTGCTCGGGGTTGGGGTGGGCGTGGGAGTCGGGGTGGGAGTCGCCGGACCCGCTTTGGGCGTGGCGGTGACGCCGGGCACTATGTTCACGTTTTTGCGCTCCACAAAACCCACATTTTTGCCGTTCTCCAGCTTGACCCAGTTGTCGTTCATGTCCAGGATGGTGAAGTCGGCGCCCCTGTTCATTACGGCGATAACGTTGGAATTCGTGCTGTAAGAGGCATATATTTTGGTATTATCCTGCTTTATGTAGGCAAGCCCGGTGGGGGTGGGAGTGGGCACGGCCGAGGCGGTGGGCGTGGGAGTCGGCGTTACGCTTCCCGGCGCGGGAGTGGCGGTGACGCCCACACGTATGTTCAGCTGGGACATTTTGACATAGCCGACGGAACTGCCGTTCTGCAGCCTTGCCCAGGTGCCGTTGGTGGCGAGCACGGTAAAGGTCTGCCCCTGCTGGGCGACCATAAGGACATTTGAGGAAGTGGACGCGGAAGCATAGACGTTCGCGGTGGCGGCGGTTATGGTGCCCAGGCCGGAAAGGGAGCCGCTTTCGGTGTTTGCGGTCGCAGTGGGCGTGGGAGTGGGCGTGGGAGTGGGCGTCGCTACGGGCGTCAGCTGGCTGAGCAAAGAATAGCCGGTCTTGCCTTTGTAGCTTATCTTGGCTATTTTGCCGGATGTGGCCAGCACCGTTACACGGGTGCCCTTGTTCAGGTATCCCAAAACGCCGTAAGCGGTGGTGGGACCTGAGCGGACCACCATACGGTTCACATTTACCTCAGCCTCGTAACTTTCCGCCGCGGCTGCCGGAAACAGCGCGATAATAAACGCCAGCGCCAGGGCGATGGATAGCAGTTTAGTGGGCAGGTTTTGATTTTTCATGGCGTACTTCCTCGAAACACTTTTTTATCATAAATCACAGGTATATGTACTCAGAAATATTATACAACTCCGGCAATAATTTTGCAATATCATTTACACGATTTAGAGATTTATTTGTAGCAGAAACGAAACTAAGGCTAACAAAACAGAAAATTATATGTGTTAAAATCACAATAATAGCAGGAAATGGAGGCTTTATATGAATAATACCCAGCGGCTCCACGCTATAATGAACTATGAAAAATACGACCGAATGCCTCTGGTGGTCTTCGGATTCTGGCACGAAACGCTGCTTAAGTGGGCCGAGGAAGGACATATCACCCGCGAGGATGCAGATGCCTGGGGAGACGGCAACGCAACCGACCATAAGATAAACCAACTTCTGGGTTTTGACTTCAACTGGGGCGGCGGGCTGGGCTTCAGCGGCTTTCTGAACCCGTCTTTCAAGTCCGAAGTGCTGGAAGTGCTGCCTGACGGCAGCGAGATCCGCAGGGACAGCATGGGACTGATCACCAAGAGCAAGCCGGGCGTGGTATCGATACCCGCCCACGTGGGCACTACCCTGACGGACAGGAAAGCCTGGGAAGAGGAATATCTGCCCCGGCTCAAATTCTTTCCGGAAAGGGTGGACGGGGAGAACATGAAACGGGAATATGAGAGACTTAAAAGGGAAGACCACCCCATATACCTGCATCTGGGCTCGCTTTACGGCAATGTCAGGAACATGGTGGGCGTAGAAGAACTGAGCTACCTGGCCGTGGACGACGAGGAGCTTTATGAGGAAATAGTGGACACGGTCGACTCACTGTGCTACGAATGCGTGAAAGAGGCCATGATGCTGGGGCTCAAGTTCGATTACGGCCATTTCTGGGAGGACATATGTTTTAAGACCGGTCCGCTGCTCAGACCCGCGGTGTTCGGACGGCTGACAGGAAAATGGTATAAAAAGATCACGGACGAGATGCATGCCCACGGTACGGATATAATCTCTCTGGACTGCGACGGCAAGATAGACGAACTGGTGCCGATATGGCTGGAAAACGGCGTAAACACCATGTTCCCCATAGAGGTGGGCACGTGGAACGCTTCGATAGCACCCTGGAGGGAAAAATACGGCCCGGCGATCAAAGGCGTGGGCGGCATGGACAAACGCGTGTTCAGCAAGGACTTTAAGGCCGTGGATGCGGAGATAGAGCGCCTGAAGCCCCTTATCGATCTGGGCGGATACATTCCCTGCCCGGACCACAGGATCGCGCCGGACGCCAAATGGGACAACGTCAGGTATTACTGCGACCGCTTCCGTCAGGAATTCGGCGGCTGAGAAAGCTTTTCATCCCTGCGCGGGCTTAACGCCCCTGCGCAGGGTTTTTCTATTGCATAGGTCATAAATGCCGCGAACAGCA
>JAGCIC010000196.1 GCA_017648805.1 Clostridia bacterium | reverse complement strand
GGCTCCCACGCGGTGCTGGGGGAATACCCCGGCCTGCCCGTGCCGTGGAGGACGGACCTGGCGGATATACTGTCCGCCAAAATGGGCGTGAACGCCCGGAAGCTGCTGCCCGGGCTGTGGTACGATATAGGGGAACAGACCCCATTCATCCGCTACGCCTTCATGGACGAGGTGAGCGCTCTGTATGCCCGGAACTATTCTCAGCCCATAGGCAGATGGTGCCGCGAGCGGGGACTTGAATACATAGGCCACGTGATAGAGCAGAACAACGCCCACTCCCGTCTGGGGCAGGGCGCGGGGCATTTTTTCAGGGCCATAAGCGGGCAGACCATGGCGGGCATGGATTTCGTGCTGCACGAGATGCGGCCGGAATTTTACGGCGGTTTCCACGCCTGGCATTCCCAGAGCTTCGAGGCGGAGGACGACTTTTTCCGCTTCATGCTGCCCCAGATGACCGCTTCCGCCGCCGCGCTGGACCCCAATAAGGCGGGGCGGGCGCTGTGCGAGTGCTTCGGCGCCTACGGCTGGCAGGAGGACGTGGGGGAGATGCGCTACATCGCCAACCTGCTTCTGTCCCGGGGCATAAACTATTTTACTCCCCACGCTTTCAGCCTGAAGCCCGCACCCGACCCGGACTCGCCGCCCCATTTTGCGGTGTATCCGCCCTATGACCCGTATATCCGCCGCCTGTTCGCCGCAATGGAGCGCGCTGCGAAGCTGATCGACGGGGGCAGGCACGTTTCGCCGATAGGCGTGCTGTATTACGCGGAGGCGGAGTGGGCGTGCGGCAGCGGGGTCATGAAGACCCAGAAGCTCGTAAGGGAACTGAACGAGCGCCAGCTCGCCTGCGAGGTGGTGCCCGTTGAATTGCTTGAACCGGGGCGCTACAAGGCGCTGCTCATCCCCGAAGCGGAGCGCTGGCCCAAAGCCCTGTTTGAAAAACTGGATATACTCAAGCGCGGCGGCTGTGAGATCGCGTTCGTCGGCCGCGCGCCTTCGGGTTACGCCGACTGTGAGGGCGCGCCTGAAGCGAAATACGAATGTGTCAGCCTTGATTCCGCCGCAGTCTGGTGCCTTGAGCACGTGAAGCCGTCCGTGATGCCGGACGGATACTTCCCCATGGCGCACGTATACCCCTACGACGGGGAAAACGGCAGGCTGTACCTGATATTCAACGAGGACAGCCGGCGGGAGACCCGCTTTAAAGCGGCGTTCGAAGGGCTGCACAGCCCGGTGCTGTACGATCCGGAGGAGGACAGATGCATGCTTGGGCAGGGCGAAACGCGGGAAAACGGCTATGAACTCGCCGTAGACCTGGAACCGGGGCAGCTGCTGGTGCTGGCCGATCCGCTGCCCGGCTGGCCCAAGGCGGCACCGCGGAAGGAATACCGTTTGGGCGCGGCGCTGTCGCCCCTGTGGCATGTGAGCTTCCCGGACGCGCCCGATATGGAAAGCTTCGATACGGACGCGCCGGAAGACCTGTCCAAACGTTATCCACGCTTCGCGGGCACGGCGCGCTACGAGGCCGCGATATGTCTTGACCGCCCCGCCTGGGGCTTTGAGATACCTGAATTGTACGGCGCCGCGACGCTGTATCTCGACGGCAAAAAAATAAGCGAAAGGGTGTCAAGACCCTATCGCTTTACTGCCGACGTTCCCGCGGGGGACCACACGCTGCGCCTGGAAACGGTGAACTGCCCGGGCTGCCGCTGGCGGGATCCCCTGTCCGTCCACGGCTGGCTGCCGCCATCGGGGCTTACGGGAAATCTGCGCCTGCTGGAAGGATCATAGCTTCCCGAACAGCTCTTCCCCGATCACGAATTCCGAACGCAGGCTGTTCTCCGAAAAGCGGCTGATCCATGCTTTCGGACCCGCGCTGCGCGTTTGGGTGATGCGGGCAGGATCGAGGACGTCCAGATGCTTAAGGTGCGTTTCCAGCTGCGTTTTGTCAAACGGCGCGGGGGCGTGGGAAGTCAGATAAAAGTCAAAGGGAAGCTCAAGCGCGGTCTCAAGCGTGTGTTTTAAAATGCCGGGGGAGCACGCCTCCTTTCCCAGCAGCAACAGGCGCGGACTCAGGGCGTCGCCCGCAAGCAGCAGGCGGCGCCTTTCCAGCAGTATGCCGCAGGAGCCGTAAGTGTGTCCTGCCAGGGAGACGATGCGCGCCGTGTCGTCGCCCAGGTCGAATACGGCGCCGGGAACGAGCGAAATAAACCTGCCCGCGTCCGGTCCCGCCAGGGGCCGGTCCGCTTCGGAAAGGTAAGCGCAGTCAAAGAAGCGGTTGCCGCCCACGTGGTCGGCGTGGCCGTGAGTGTTCACGACGATGTACGGCGAAGGGAACTTTGCCTCGGCGTACTGTCTTAAGTTAGTTTTTCCCAGCCCCGTGTCCGCGAGCACGGAAAGAAACGCGCCCTGTACGAGGGTGCAGTACACGCGGTAGCTCTCTTCCGTGTGGATCACGCCGGGGCATATCTCGATCGCGTTCATGATAACAGCAAGGGGCTGCCGGGCAGCCCCTTTATTACGTCAGCCGAATTCGTACCTGAGCACGGGATTGCGCGCCGCGCCCACCTCGTCGGGCCTGCCTATCGGGCAGGTGTGGGGCGCTTCGTGCAGTTTTTCGGGCTCGGTCTTCGCTTCCTCCAATATGTCCAGGAACACCTGCGCCGCCATGTCCAGCGTTTCGCGGCTCTCGGTCTCGGTGGGCTCTATCATGAGCGCCTCGTGCACTATCAGGGGGAAGTACATCGTCGGGGGATGCATGCCGAAGTCCAGCAGGCGCTTGGCCACGTCCATGGCGCTTACGCCTGTCTCCTGTTTGAGCCTTTCCAGCGTGAGCACGAACTCGTGCATGCAGGGGGCGTCGTAGGCCACGTCGTAATGGCCCTTCAGCTTATGCATCATGTAGTTGGCGTTCAGCACCGCCGTTTCGGACGCTTCGGGTATGCCTTCGCGCCCCAATACGGTGATGTAGGTGAGCGCGCGCACCACCACCAGGAAGTTGCCGTAGAAGGAGCGCACCTTGCCCAGGCTGTGTTCGGGGGAGACGAAGCGGAAACATCCGTCCGCATCCCGGATAACACGGGGCTCGGGCAGGAACTCTTCCAGGAACTTTTTGCAGCCCACCGGCCCGCTGCCCGGCCCGCCGCCGCCGTGAGGGGTGGAGAAGGTCTTGTGCAGGTTCAGGTGCACGCAGTCGAAGCCCATGTCGCCCGGGCGCACATGGCCCATCACGGCGTTCAGGTTAGCGCCGTCGTAATAGCACAGGCCGCCCGCTTCGTGGACTATGCGGGTGATCTCCAGTATGTTCGGGTCGAACAGCCCCAGGGTGTTGGGGTTGGTGAGCATGAGCCCCGCCGTGTCGTCGCCGACGGCGGCTTTGAGCGCGTCCAGGTCAACGCCGCCGCCCGCGTTTGAGGGCACGGACACCACCGTAAAGCCCGCCATGGCGGCGGAAGCGGGATTGGTGCCGTGGGCGGAGTCGGGCACTATTATCTTGGTGCGGTTCAGGTCGTTTCTGGAAAGATGGTACGCCCTTATCAGCATAAGCCCGGTGTATTCGCCGTGAGCGCCCGCGGCGGGCTGGAAGCTCATGGAGTCCATGCCCGTGATGCGGTTTAACAGCTGTTCGGTACGGTACATCACTTCCAGGCAGCCCCGGACGCTTTTTTCGTCCTGCAGGGGATGTATGCCAGCAAAGCCGGCCAGGGAAGCCGTTTCCTCGTTTATGTGGGGGTTGTACTTCATGGTGCAGGAGCCCAGGGGATAAAAGCCGTCGTTCACGCCGTGGGTCTGTTTGGCCAGTTCTGTATAGTGGCGTTCCAGGTCCACTTCGGAGATCTCGGGCAGCCGGGGCGGAGCCTGCCTTAACAGGCTTTCGTCAAACCCGCAGGCGGGCACGTCGGAAAGGGGCAGCAGGTCCTGCCCGCGTCCCGGGCGGCTCAGTTCAAACAGCAGCTTCATTCGCCCGTCACCTCC
>JAGCIC010000195.1 GCA_017648805.1 Clostridia bacterium | reverse complement strand
CCTCTTCCCGGTCAAAGTCTCCCAGGAACAGGTCAAAAAAGCTCACGGGGCCTTTGCGGGTCTTTTCCAGTATCAGGGTCATGCACTGGGCTACCGTGTACGCTTCCCTTCTTACCTCACGGCGGGAGAACGCGTCGAACTTCTCTGTCTCCGCCATCTCGCTCAAGCGCTTTAGTACCCGCCCGAAGGCCTTGGTGAGCGCGGACAGGGTCAGCCCCGTGAGCTCTATGGTCGGGGGCGGCAGAGGATATTCCTCAGGCAGCTTGGTGTAAAGCTCCCCCGCCGCCTCTTCCAGCAGCCGCATTTCCCCGGAAAGCTCCTTGAAGCGCTTGTATTCCTCCAGCTGGCGGATCAGCGCCTGCTCCGGCGTCTCCGCGTCCGGGTCCTCTGGCACGGGCGGCTTGGGCAGGAGCGAGCGGCTCTTTATCTCCATGAGCAGCGCCGCCATCTGCAAAAACTCGCTGGCGGAGTCCATGTCCAGGTCGCCTATCTGGCTCATGCTCTCCAGATACTGGGAGGTGATCTCGGAAATGAATATGTCCTTTATGTCTATTTTCGCCTCGTGCACCAGGTCCAGCAGCAGGTCCAGCGGCCCGGTGTACTGGTATTTTTTTAACTCTACAACGTACGCCATCAGGCCAGCCCCATCCCTGAAAGAACGATCCTGAGCCCCGCCAGCAGGCTGTCTATGAGCCCGCTCCTCGCCCAGTTAAGCAGTTTTCCGATTATGTCCAGGTTCGAATTATAGTTGCCCAGAATTATCAGACCCCACAGTGCCATGCTGGCAATGCGAGCGGTCCTCTGCTGGGCGAACAGGTCCTGTTTGAGCACAAGGTCGTTCAGCACATGGTAGCCGTCAAACGGAGGCACGGGAAGCAGGTTGAACACCGCAAGGCCTATATTGATTATCATGCAGTAGGCAACCATCTGATAGATCACCGATACCACAGGCCCGAGCACGGGAGTGATGACGTATTCCGGAGCGAAGAACGTGAATATATAATACTCCAGCATGCTCTCAACCGGCAAATAGTATCCGTCGATTATCACGCTTTTTTCGCCGTCATAGGATGTCAGGAAATTGCCCTGCTCTCCCTGCTTCAGGGCTGCGTAGTAGCTGTCGTACTCCGGCAGCTTCGCCAGCGCGAAGGAAAATATCATGGCGAGTATCAGGAAACATAGGAAGAACAGGCACAGGTTTGCCGTGATGCCTGCCAGGGACACCTTAAGGTCGTCACTGCGGTAGTTTTTGTATTTGAGCGGATTTACCGGCACGGGCTTTGCCCAGCCGAAGCCCGCCAGGAACATCATCGCGAAACCCAGAGGATCTATGTGTTTTAATGGGTTAAGCGTGATGCGCCCCATGAGCCGCGCGGTGTCGTCCCCGCACCTTTCCGCCACCCAGCCGTGGGCGCTTTCGTGCACGGACAGCGCCAGAAGAATGCCCGGCAGCATTATGAGCAGGCTTTTGAGCCAGCCTACAGGATCTGACATTATTCCGTTTAAATTGAACAGCATTTTTGTCTCCTTACAGGATTCTGCGCCCGCCCCGCCGAAATATAATACGCGTTGGGAGGGTCTTATGAACGTTTATGATTTCGACAACACCGTAATCCGCGGCGATTCCAGCTTTCTGTTCTATGTGTGGTGCCTCAGGCGGCACCCGAAGATCGTCCGCCGGCTGCCCGGGGTGGCGTATCACGCCGTAAAATACCTCAAAAAGGATAAGCAGCGCTTTAAACAGCACATGTTCGGCTATCTAAACGACCTGACGGACCCGGAAAAGGAAGTGTCCGCTTTCTGGGACAGGAATATCCGCCGCGTCAAACCCTATTACATGCAGGGGAAACGGGATGACGACGTGATAATTTCCGCTTCGCCCCTGTTCCTGGTCGCCCCCGCCATGGCACGGCTGGGAGTCAAGGCGGTGATCGCCTCTCCCGTGGACATGCGTACCGGCGTTTACGGCGGGCTCAACTGCCACGGGAAGGAAAAGGTGCGCCGCTTTAACGAGGAATACCCGTATGCGGCGATAGACGGATTCTATTCCGACTCCCTCTCCGACGCTCCCCTGGCGCGGCTGGCCCGGATAGCGTTTCTGGTGAAGGGGAACGAGCTGCTGCCCTGGCCCGGGAAATAGTTTTTACTGCACCTTTCTGTACAGCCCAAGCGTCCTGAACGCCTCGAAGAGCGTGTCCGCGCCGTGGGGCGTTATGCCCTCGGGAACGGCAAGCCCCCTTAAGTTCACCTTTGGCAGCAGCGCGTGCCTGAAGCCCAGCCGTGCGCACTCCGCCAGCCGCCTCTCGACCTGGGTGATGCCCCGCAGTTCGCCTGCCAGGCCCACTTCGCCCATTATCGCCCATTCCTTGTCCAGTGTGATATTTCTGAAGCCGGAAGCCACCGCGGCGCACACCGCCAGGTCGGCTGCCGGCTCGTTCAGACTTAAGCCGCCCGCGATGTTTATGTACACGTCCTGGTTGTACAGATTGAGCGCGGCGCGCTTTTCCATGACCGCCAGAAGCAGGCACAGACGGCTCAGGTCCACGCCCTGGGTCATGCGGCGGGGATTTCCGAACACAGTGGGCGTGACCAGGGCCTGCACGTCGGTGAGCAGGGGACGGGAGCCTTCCAGCGCGCACATCACCGCGCAGCCCGCCTCGTCCTGCGCGCGCTCGCTCAGAAGCAGTTCGCTGGCGTTGGGCACTTCCCGCATGCCCTCTCCCGTCATCTCGAACATGCCCAGCTCGTTCACGCTGCCGAAGCGGTTCTTCACTGCCCGCAGTATCCTGTATCTGCCGCTTCTTTCGCCCTCGAAGTACAGCACCGCGTCCACCATGTGCTCCAGCACCCGGGGGCCCGCTATGTTGCCCTCTTTTGTCACGTGCCCCACCAGGAACACCGCCGTGCCGCTGGCTTTCGCGTTCATCATCAGGCGGGAGGCGCACTCCCTGACCTGGGTGACCGAGCCCGGCGCGGAGGAGATGTCGGTCAGGTACATGGTCTGAATGGAGTCTATCACGCATACTTTGGGCTGCACCTGGTTCATGCGGCTCTCTATCAGCCCCATGTCGTTTTCGCTCAGCACGTAAAACCCGCTGCCGCCCGCTTTTAATCGGGTCGCGCGCAGCTTGATCTGCCGGGCGGATTCCTCACCGGATACGTAAAGCACCCTGTCTCCGTTCCGGGACAGATTGGCGGACAGCTGGGTGAGCAGCGTGCTTTTGCCTATGCCGGGGTCGCCCCCCACCAGCACCATGCTGCCTTCCACCACGCCGCCGCCCAGCACCCGGTCCAGTTCGCCTATGCCGCTGGACAGGCGGCCGGCACCTTCCTCCGGGATCTCGTCTATGGTCAGCGCAAGCGCGCCGCTGCCGGGCTGGCGCTTAAGTTTCGCGGCGGGCGCTTCCTCGGCAGGCGTCTCCTCGTTAAAGCTGTTCCAGCTGCCGCAGTCAGGGCAGCGCCCCATCCATTGGGGGGCGGAATAGCCGCAGGAGGCGCACACGTAAGTTGTTTTAACCTTCGCCATGGTTTACATCTCCGGGATTTTGTGGTTTAATTATAGCAGACTTGAAAAACTCTTGCAAGCAGGATAGGTTTATGCCGGAAGAAATCAAACGCAAAAAACTGCCCGACAATCCGGGCAAAAAGAAAAAGTCCAAACGCAAGCAGTCGTTTTTCCGCCGTCTCATTAAAGGCATCGGGCGCGTATTCAATATCTATTACAGCTACACCACCAACCCGGAGGAGCGGGAAAACCGCATAAAGCCCAAGCTGTTCGGCCGGGCGGTCACCTTCGCAGGCTTCATGGCCATGATGCTGGCGCTTATAGTGCTGGTCACGCTCATCCTCAACAACCGCTCGGTGGGCGTGGAGCACGTGAACGTGGTCATGGCAGGCCTGCCCGG
>JAGCIC010000194.1 GCA_017648805.1 Clostridia bacterium | reverse complement strand
GGCATGCTGGCGAAAATGGACTTTGAGAAGATGCCCAACGCCAAAGCCAACCTGCTGGACAACATGTGGACGGCGGATTACGATGTGGGCAACCTCTATTCCGTGCCGTATATGTGGGGCACCGTGGGCATACTGTACAACACCGAGTATGTGGACGAGGAGATCACTTCCTGGGCCAGCCTGTTCGATCCCCAGTACAAAAGAGATGTGTTCATGCTGGATTCCATCCGCGACACCATGGGCGTCACCCTTAAGTACCTGGGCTACAACCTGAACGAGCGCAGCGAGGAAGCGCTCGGCAAGGTGCGCGACCTGCTCATCAAACAGAAGCAGGACGGCATCGTGCAGGGCTATCTGGTGGATGAAGTGAAGGACAAGATGGTGGGCGGCGAGGCTGCCATGGCCGTGATGTGGTCCGGCGACGCCATGTACGCCATCGAGGACAACGACTCCCTGGTCTACGTGGTGCCCGAGGAAGGCTCCAACGTGTGGATCGACGCGCTTTGCATACCCAGCACCAGCGAGAACATCGACGCCGCCATGAAGTTCATTGACTTCCTCTGCCGCGAGGACATCGCCCAGCGCAACTACGATTATATCCACTACTGCTCTCCCATCCGTCAGGTGGTGGAAGGTCTGGACGAGGAAGAGGCAGCCAATCCCGCCGTCAATCCCAGCGAGGAGATCATCGCCCGCTGCGACTTCTTCCACGATATAATGGACTACATGGACGTGTACAACAAGTACTGGATGGAGATCCGTTCTTAAGCACACCGGCACGCAAACTGAGCGCGGGTGGGATCAGAGAGGAAATGTCCCCTCGGTCCCACCCCGTGTTGTTTATTGCGTGAGCGGGCAATTCGCTTTTCGGAGGCTATGATGCTGGAAAAAATGACGAGCGCGGTAAACGAGTTCGTGGATAAACTGCCCAAAACGCTGACCCGCATAGGCGCCGCACTGCTGGTGGCAGCGGTGGGTTATGTCATTTTGCGCCTGGGCAGGTTCCTGCTCAAGAGGATATTCAAAAGATACGGGGAAAAACACGGCACCAACACCCGGGGCAATACGGTGCAGACCCTCAGCATGAGCCTGTTCAATGTGGTGATGTACTTTGCCATAGTGCTTACGGCGCTTAGCACCCTGGGGGTGGACGTGGCCAGCCTGATAGCGCTTGCGGGCTTCAGCGGATTTGCCCTGGCATTCGGCTGTCAGACGCTCATAAAGGATATCATAAGCGGAATGTTTCTGTGGTTCGAGGGCAGCTGCAACGTGGGCGACATAGTCACCGTCGCGGGCCAGACGGGCCGGATAGAGAACGTGGCGCTCCGGACCACCACTCTAAGGGCGACCAACGGCTCCGTGTACGTGATACCCAACGGCGAGATCCGCACGGTCATGAACATGACCAGCGATTACCGCTGCGCGGTGGTGGACGTCACCATCGCCCACGGCCAGGACTACGAAAAGGCGCTGGATGTATTAAGGGAAGCCATGCGCAGGACCAACGAGGAGTTCGACTTCATCGACGAAGATCCGGTGGTGAAGGGCTACATTTCCATGGACAGAGGCGCGGCCACCTGCCGCATAGAATGCCTGTGTTCGGTGGAAAAATGCTGGGAACTGGAGCGGGGCATTCGTTTGCGGGCACTGACCGCCCTGGCGGAAGCTGGAATAAAACCGTAAAGCAAACGCCGGGAGCGGGCGCATCGACCCGCGAGGCGGCATATGCGCATAATAAAAGGGGCTGTTTACAGCCCCTTTTGCATTTCGGCGCAGAACCTGAGCATTTCGGCGGGATTCGTTTTGGAATTCACTTTTCTGAAAACGCCGACCAGAGTGCCCTTTTCGTCCGTCACGAAGGACGAGCGTTCGGTGCCCATGCTCTTTTTGCCGTACATTGTCTTTTCCTTCCACACGCCGTAGGCTTCGTGTGCCGCCCTGTCCGGGTCGGAAAGCAGGGGATAGGGCAGGGCGAGCTTTTGCTTAAAGCGCGCGTGGGAAGCCGCGCTGTCGCGGCTTATGCCAACAACCTCATAGCCAAGCGACCTGAATTCTTCGTACAATTCGCCGTAGCCCTGCGCCTGGCAGGTGCAGCCGGCGGTGTTGTCCTTGGCGTAAAAGAATATAACGAGTTTTTTGCCTGAAAAGTCCTTTAGAGAACGGGTGTTCCCGCTGTCGTCGGGAAGGGAAAACTCCGGGGCGGGAGAACCGATCTGAAGCTCCATGGCGCTGCCTCCTTTTCGGATTATATACTGCATGTAATATATCACTCTTCCGGGTATAATTCAAGCGTGCGCACAAAAAAGAGCTTCGGCGCAGCCGAGGCTCTTTTTCAGAGCGGGTTTTACAGCATCCCCAGCTCCTTCAGGCGTATCTTCGCGGCAAAGTCGCTCACCCGGAAAGCCGCGGCGGTGTAGATCACCAGGTCGGCTCTTTCGTCGGGAGTCTCGGGCCTGCCCAGCCGGTCCCTGAGGCGCTTTACCGCGCTTTTGGGCATGAGCAGCGCGGAGGCGGAGCGGTTGGCCTGGTACTCGATCAGCCTGCGGCGGGACAGCCGGGCGGCGTCCTCGCTTATGCTGCGCAGGTTGTCGCGTCCGCACAGCATGAAGCCGCTCATGGCCTTGCCGCTCTTTTTGAGGGAATTGTAGTACATGCCGTGCCACAGGGCGTGGCCGACCTCATGGGCCAGGGTATAGCGCAGGCGGTCGTTCTGGCTGGCGTCCAGCAGCTTCTTTTCCAGCACCACATCGCCCTCTTTGGCGGATATATACTCCGCGCGGTCGCGCCTGGAGTCGTACACGGGGAAGTAATTTGTGTCCTCGAACAGCATCGCGCCCAGCACGCTGAAATTGCAGGACATGTTTTCGTATACGAGCCTTAAGCCCATGTGACCCGTGGCGAAGTCGTCTATATTCAAAGGATGCAGATCCCGGGTCACGCCTTTGTCGAAGCGGGCGACCAGGTCGTCGCAGAATTCGTCTATAAAACTGCTGCTTAAATACGGCACGCACGCGGGATCGGTCTCAAAATTAATGTACATACTACTTACCCTTTCTCTGTCTCAGTTCTTCAAGCATCTTCTTCCAGTCGTCCTTGTCCGCGTTCAGGCTCTTCGCGGTGCGCAGCGCGGCGCAGATGTAGTTGTTGCCGCTTATGTATTCGCTCACGTCGGGGGAGACTTCACCCCGGTCCTGCCCTGCCAGGTCGAACAGTTCGGCTGTTTCCTCGCAGCTAAGGCCCGTGATCGCGGCAAAGGAACGCAGTTTGCTCAGCGTAAAGGCGCTGCGCCGGCCCCGCTCCACGTCGGACAGATACATGGGCGAGATCCCTAACTTTTCTGCCGTCTCCCTCAGGCTCATGCCCTTTTTAAGACGCATCCGGGTTATGAATCCGCCGAAGCCCTGTCTGTCCATAAGGCCCTCTCTTTCCCGTACGCTCACATTATAACGATACAGTAAGTATTTGTCAATACTGAAATTCGATACAAATAGTATTAATTTTGTGTGAAACGTGTTTACATACCGTATAAGAGATGATATAATGTGCACAAACGAAGAGAGGGCGGGACGTATGGACAAATACTGTGCGTACAGGCTGGTCAAGGGCTGGAAACTGAACGAGAGCATAGAAAAAGCGCGCCGGGAAAGGGCCATGAGCCGTCCCAGGCTGGCGGAAAAGCTGGACGTCACGCTGGGTGGCGTGAGCGCCTGGGAGTACGGGCGCACCCGTCCGGATATAGACAATATAAGAAAGCTGTGCTGCGCGCTTAATGTGTCCGCGGACGAGCTGCTGGGCATCCGCTCGGGGCGGGAATCCCTGTCCGCATCTCAGAAAAAGTTGCTGGACATAATGGCCGACCTGCCCGAAAAAGAGTGTTCCTACCTGCTCTCCCTGGCAGAGACTATGCTCGCCGCGCAGAAAGGCGGCAAGGTGATAGACATAAACGAAGCGAGGAAGCGCGTCCGGCTCGTCTCCCTGCCCGTGAACCCCTTGAGCATGTGCGCCGGCGACGGCTTGTATCTGGACGACGGGGGAGAGAGCGAGACCGTGAAGCTGATATACAGCCCCATACTGGACGACTGCGACGAACTGGTAAAGGTGTCCGGACGCAGCATGGAGCCGGAGTATTTCGACGGGGACATCGCCCTTGTGCAGCACACCGACAATCTGAGCGAGGGCGAGATCGGCGTGTTCGTGCTGGACGGCGAAGGCATAATGAAGGAATATCACAAAGACGGTCTGTATCCGCTTAACAGGGAGTACGGCATTATAAGGCCGGACGAGAACAGTTCCCTGCGCTGTTTCGGCAGGGTGCTGGGCAAAGTGACGGAGGATATGCTGCCGTAAAGTGATAAAAGCAGCTGGAAGCATAGAACGAGTTCGATGCAATTCGTCTTCTTCTCATAATAACCGTGTTACTGTACGTCACATATAAGATTTGATCGAGGTAAAAATGCGTAATCTGGCAATGTAGGCTACATTGGATAATGAATAATGTACATAAAGTATGCACTGCCTGCCATACTTTGCGGTTTAGTCCTGTATTCGTTCAGTAGGCAGCGTGGGGACATGTTTCCGGGCAACTTGAATGCGGGCGTCCGGTTTCTGCAATGCCGGAGAGAGGCGGCCCGTGGGCCGAATAAAAATGGGCTGAAATCGGCATAATTTAACATATTATTTTACCTCAACTCAATACTCTTGCGGGAAAGATATGTTATAATATACGCTGTCAAATTTCGGGCGGTCCGCTGGCGACAAATTACCGTTAATGAACGCCCTTGTGAGGAAAGGAGGATGATCCCCATGAATGAGATTATCCGTTCCATCGAAGAAGCCCAGCTTAAAAAGAACGTTCCCGCTTTCCGCGTCGGCGACACCGTAAAGGTGGAAGTCAAAGTCGTTGAAGGCACCAGAGAGCGTCTGCAGGCTTACGAAGGCGTGGTCATCGCCCGCCGCAACGGCTCCTGCCGCGAGACTTTCACTGTGCGCCGCACCTCTTATGGCGTGGGCGTAGAGCGTACCTTCCCGCTGCACAGCCCCCGCGTGGATTCCATCACCGTTACCCGCAGAGGTAAAGTGCGCCGCGCGAAGCTGTACTATCTGCGTGACCGCAGCGGCAAGGCTGCCAAGGTTAAGGAAGCCTAAACCCAAGTGGGGCTGCAAAACAACCCCTGACAGACTTGGAACAGATTGGAGGGGTCATACCCCTCCAATTTCATTTCCGGAAAATAGCTGCGGAGGCAGCGTGTTTTGTGAATTATGAGTGAGATCAACTGGTACCCGGGCCACATGGCAAAGACCCGGCGGGAGCTGGAAAAACAGATAAAGCTGGCGGACTGCGTGATAGAGCTTATCGACGCAAGGGCGCCTTACGCCACCAGGAATCCCGACCTAGGCCGCCTGATCGGGCAGAAGGCGCACATACTGGTGTTAAATAAGGCCGACCTGGCGGACGATGCGGTCACCAAAGCCTGGCTGGAGTACTTTAGGCAGAAAGGCGTGACGGCCCTGCGCTTCAAGTCCATCGGCGACAAGCCCCAGCTGATAATCAAACAGGTGGAGAGCGCGCTGTCCGACAAGATAGAGCGCATGAAGGCCAGGGGAGTCAACAAGACGCTGAGGGCCATGATAGTGGGCATACCCAACGTGGGCAAGTCCACATTCATCAACCGCATCAAGGGCCAGTCGGTGGCAAAAGCCCAGGACAGGCCGGGCGTCACCCGGTCCACCCAGTGGATAAAGATCACGCCCTTCCTGGAACTGCTGGACACTCCGGGCCTTTTGTGGCCCAAGCTTTCAGACGAGGCGGGCGCAAGGCGGCTTGCCTATCTGGGATCCATAAAGGACGACATAATGGATACCGAGGCGCTGGCGGCGTCAATGCTCAGGGAACTGCTCATAATCAAGCCCGAAGCGGTGATCGAGCGCTACAAGCTTAATCCGGGGGACGAAGCTCTGGAAGGCGAGGAACTGCTCAACGCCTGCTGCCGGGGCAGGGGACTGCTTTTGTCCGGGGGAAGGTTCGACACGCTCAGGTGCGCGTCTCTGGCACTGGACGAATTCCGGGGCGGAAAACTGGGCAAGATCACGCTGGAAAGGATAAGCCTGTAATGCCGAGGGAGAGCGCGAAGGAAAAACTGGCCCGCATGACGCAGACCGAAAACATGGTGCGGGCGGGAAAAGGGCCAAACGTGCTCATAGCGGGCATGGACGAAGTAGGCCGCGGGCCGCTGGCGGGTCCGGTGACGGTCGCCTGCGTATGCCTGCCCCTGGATGACCTGATAGAAGGGATAGACGACTCCAAGAAGCTTTCCGAAACCAAACGGGAAAAGCTGTATCCCCTGATACTCGAAAAGGCGCTGTACGCAAAGACCGCGTGGGTGTGGCCGGAAGAGATAGACGAAGTCAACATACTTAACGCCACCAAGCGCGCCATGGAACAGGCGGCGAAGGACTTTAAGGGCGACATCATATTTATCGACGCGGTGGACGGTATTTCCCTGCCCTGCCCCCACAAAAGCATCATCCACGGGGACGCGATAAGCTACATGATCGCCGCCGCGTCCATCGTGGCCAAGGTGGAAAGAGACAGATACATGGAAAAGATGGATGAAGCGTATCCCGCCTTCGGCTTTAAGCGCAACAAGGGCTACGGCACGAAGGAACATATCGACGCCATAAAGCGCCTGGGTCCCTGCGAATTGCACCGCAGGAGCTTCATAGGGCATTTCACCGGGAACAGCGAAGGATGAATAACCGTCAAACAGGCAATGCGGGCGAGGACATGGCCTGCGCTTACATAGAGGATATGGGCATGGAGGTGCTTGTGCGCAACTGGCACTTCGGCCATGAGGAGATCGACATAATCGCCCGGGACGGAGACGCCACCGTGTTCATAGAAGTGAAGTACCGCCTGGATGACAGGCGGGGGCTGGCCCAGGAGGCGGTCACCCGCAGAAAACAGGCCAGCATAGTGCGCACGGCGGTGGGCTATATGCAGAGATACGGCCTGATGGACAGCCGGGTGCGCTTTGACGTGTGCGCGATAAACGGGACCCGGATCAGCTATTTCAAAAATGCTTTCGACGGGACGGGTATGGGATACTGAGATGAAGAAACTGCTGCTTTTGTTGGTATGCTTGCTTCTGGCGTGCTTTTCTGCCGGGGCGGAGAACCTGGCGGCCAACCCCGGGTTTGAGCTTGAAGACGGGGAAGACGTGCCCGAGTGCTGGTACACCGATGCCTGGAAAGGTTCTTCAAGCATATTCGAGACGCTGGATGACGGCGGGGAAAATGTGCTGCACATCTTTTCCTTCGAGTCGAACGACGCCCGCTGGGTGCAGGATATTCCCGTGGAGCCGGACACCGTGTACCAGATCAGCTGCCTTGTGAAGGCGGCTACGGACGGTACCGGCAGGGGCGCCAACATTTCCATACTCAATTCGAATGCCGGCTCCGTGTCAGTGTACGACACGGAAGACGAGTGGCGGGAAGTGCGCTTGAGCGGCAGGACCGGAAAAGACCAGTACGAGATCTCCCTGGCTCTCAGGCTGGGCGGCTACGGCGGAGACTGCGCGGGTGAAGCCTGGTTCAAGAACATCAGCGTTACCGAAAGCGAAAGCGGGAGCGCGGGCGACAGCTTCGCCACCTTCGAGCCCGCTTCCTACACAGAGGCGGATGCCGGTGCGGAGGAACTGCCCGAAAGGCAGACCGAAAAATGGACGCTGTATGCCTGCCTGTGCGGGATCGCAATGATCTGCCTGTACAACTCGGTAAAGCGGCGTCCCGCGGACGGAAAAGGCCTTGGCAAAGCGCAGGGCTATATGTGGTTCGCTTGTCTGGCGCTGTTGGGCCTGGCGGTAAGGGGCTACTACGCCTGGACCGTAAGGGGCTATTCCACCGACATCAACTGCTTCGCCTACTGGGGCGAACAGTTCTACGAAAAGGGCGTAAAGTTCTACGCCACAGACGGTTTTTGCGACTATCCGCCCGTGTACATGGCGCTGCTGGGACTGGTGAGCGCGTTAAGGCGTCTGCTCGGTTTCGGGTACCAGAGCGCGGAACATATACTGCTCATCAAGCTGTTCCCCGTACTTGCGGATCTGCTTACCGCATGGCTCATATACCGTCTGTTCTCGAAAAAGCGCGGCTGGGGCAGGGGACTGTTGCTTGCCGCCGCAATACTGTTCAACCCCGCGTATCTGGCGGACAGCGCGGCCTGGGGGCAGGCGGACAGCCTGCTGGCGCTGCTCATCTGCCTTACGGTGTACTTTGCCGTGAGTGACAGGTGGTACCTGGCGCTGCCCGTGTTCGTTCTGGCAGCGATGACCAAGCCCCAGGCGCTGCTGTTCGGTCCGGTGGGCCTTATATTCCTGCTGCCGGGGCTCAAAGACAGAAAGGCGCTCGTCCGTGCGGGAATAGGCCTTGGCGCCGCGCTGGCCTTGATGTACTTCGGGAGCCTGCCATTCGCGTTTTACGCCGCGGGATTCACGGGAGAGGCGTTCACCCTGCTCACCCCCGTCACCTGGCTGTTCAAGCAGCTGATGGGTGCGACGGAAGGCTACAAGTATCTTACCGTTAACGCCTGCAACCTGTATCAGGCGCTGGACTTCAACTGGGTGCGGCTGGAGGAGAGCGGAGGCTGGAAGACTTTCAGCTGGGCGATGCTGGCGGCATCTTACCTGTACGCCGCGGCGCTGGCGTTTGCCGGCAGGGACAAAAAACACCTGCCCCTGGTGGGCGCAGTGCTCATGTGCCTGATATACGCCTTCGCGCCCATGATGCACGAAAGGTACCTGTTCTGCGCGCTGCCCCTGCTTTTGATTGGATACATATATTCCCGAGACAGGCGGGTGCTGTGGAGCTTCATGC
The DNA here is from genome assembly GCA_017648805.1 of Clostridia bacterium. The sequence goes on along the minus strand of JAGCIC010000194.1, from coordinate 684 downwards.
TGGTCTCGTGCACCCAGATGCTGAATATCATACTGGTGCTGCAGTGGGGCACCACCCCGGGCTTTGAGGCGTACGGGCACCTGGTGTCATCGGAGCATCTGATAAACGCGCTGCTGGGCGCTGCGAACGTCATAGGCGCGCTGTTTGCCGCTTACGCTGCGTTCGACATAATTATACTTAAGCATGTGAAGACGCTGGAACCCGAAGGGGAGAGCGTCCTTAAGCGTTACGCCCTGAAGCCCACCGGGAGACTGCTCAGGCTGACGAAGATCGACTGCCTGATAATGGTGGGAGTGACGCTCGCGTACTCGCTGCTCGCGTTCATAAACCTGGGCACCGTGTCTTCTCCCCAAAGCGCCTACGTGAGCCGGAAATATATGGAGCAGGTGACGATAGATCTGGGCGATGTGAAGACATACCGCTTCACCTATTTCGGCGGCATAAGCGCTTCCACCTTTACCGTGGAGCTGTCCAACGACGGGGAACACTGGACTGAGGGCAATTACGCCTACTACGAAGAGGGCGCAATGTACCGCTGGCTGTGGTACACGCCCAAGAATTACGAAGGCGGCAGCTTCACGGACGCCCATGCCCTGGGCCGCAGAGAAGACACCGGAGAGCAGGGCGCCCGCGTGACATATAAAAACGGGGAATTCAGCCCCACGCAGACTTCACGGTATCTGC
>JAGCIC010000193.1 GCA_017648805.1 Clostridia bacterium | reverse complement strand
CTTTTCTATCAGCTTTTTTGCTACGGCGAAGTCGCTCTGGTAGGGCGGATTGCACAATATCAGCCCGAAGGCGCGGTCCGGCACGCCGTCCAGGGCGTCGGACAGGTACACGGGGCAGCTTAAGCGGTTCGCGGCCAAGTTTTCCCGGGCCGCCTGTACCGCCAGGGGGTCCACGTCGCACAAAACCACGTTTTCCTGCCCCAGCGTGAGCGCAAGGTAGATGCCCACAAGCCCGCATCCGCAGCCCAGGTCCAGGCAGCGGGTGCCGGGGGAAAGCTGCGCCAGAGAGAGCATGGCAAGGGTGCCCCTGTCCGGGTGACGTGGGGAAAACAGGCCGTCGCTCACGGGGATATCGATCTTTACGCCGCTGACCTCGCAGGAATACATTTTACCGCCTCCGCCCAAATTATAGCCTCTGCGGGCGGATTTGGCAATACTTGACCGATGGGACCCAAACAGGTATAATAACGGAGATATTATGAGATTTACCAAGATGCACGGCGCGGGCAACGACTACGTGTACGTGGACCGCTTTCATGAGACGCTGCCCATGCCTCCGGGTGAGCTGGCGATGGATATAAGCCGTCCCCACTACGGGATAGGCTCGGACGGGCTTATACTCATAGAACCCTGCGAAGGCGCCGACGCGCGCATGCGCATATTCAACAAGGACGGCTCCGAAGGCGAGATGTGCGGCAACGGCATCCGCTGTGTGGCGAAATACCTGTACGACAGCGGCATCGCGCCTCGTGAACAGCTGGACATCATGACCGGCAACGGGCTGCGCCGGTTGTGGGTGAACATTGAAGGCGGCAAAGCGGTCTCCGCCCGTGTAGACATGGGCGAACCCTGCTTTGAGCCGGCAAGAATACCCGTCCAAGGCGACACGAACCGGGTCACCCTGGAGCTGTGCGGCAAAACGCTCGGCTTTTTCTGCCTGAACGTAGGCAATCCCCACGCGGTGACGTTCGACTTTTTCCCGGAGGGAGAGGAGTTCGCGAGGCTCGGGCGCACGGCCGAGACTCACAGCGTCTTCCCGCTGGACGCGAACGTGTCGTTTGCCAGGGTCATCGGAAAGGAAGAGATACAGGCGCGCATCTGGGAGCGCGGCAGCGGCCCCACCCTCGCATGCGGCAGCGGCTCTACCGCCACGATGATAGCGGCACGCGCTTTGGGGCTCGTGGGGGACAGGGCATACATAAACCTGCCCGGTGGTCGGCTGCTTATAGAATACGACGCCAAAACGAACCATGCCTTTATGACGGGCGACTGCGTAAAGGTGTTTACTGGAGACTGGGAAAAACAATAAACGGAGGAAACGGGCATGATAATGCATCAGCTGGACGCGCGTATCAGGAAGCTTAAGGCGGTTTTGGCCGGATATCGGGTGCGCAACACCGTCGATGTCGAGGGGATAGAGATCTCTCCCCGGGGCAAAAATGAGTATGTTCCTTTCCAAAACAGGGATTACTGGGCGAAAACCGAAGGCGAGAACTGGTACGATTTCCGCTTTACCGCCACCGTTCCCGAAGGTTTCACCGGCCAGGCGCGGCTGTGCGCCGATACGGGCATGGACGGCTGGGAAGCCACCATGAGCCAGATGGTAGTGTGGGTGAACGGCCGCATCGAGCAGGCGTTCGATACCCGCCATTTGAGCCTTATACTGCAGGACGAAGCCAAGCCCGGCGAGAGTTTCCAAATCTTCATACAGGCGTATCACAACACCAAGCGGAACGGCGCGGGGCTGATGGTGCCGCGCATGCGCTTCTTCCTTGCCGACTGGGCGGACGACGTGTGCCAGCTGTATTACGATATCGACGTGCCCCACAGCGCGGCTCTGCTGGAAAAAACCGATTCCAGGGATCGGGAGCTGACCCTCAAGGCGCTCTCCGACGCCTGCAACCTGCTGGATCTGCGCCGGCCTTTCTCACCGGAATTCCACGCTTCGATAAAGGCGGCCCGGGATTACCTTAAAGAAAACTACTACGATAAACTCAAGGATATAGAGCCAGAGTCCGTTGCCGAGTGCATCGGGCACACCCATATCGACGTTGCGTGGCTGTGGGACATATACCAGACCCGGCACAAGGCGGTGCGCACCTTTGCCACAATGCTTAAGCTCATGCAGCAGTATCCCGAGTTCAAGTTCATGTCCTCCCAGGCGCAGCTGTACCAGTTCGTCAAGGAGGACCAGCCTGAGTTGTTCAGCCGCATACAGCAGGCCGTCAGGGAAGGCCGCTGGGAGGCCGAAGGCGGCATGTGGGTCGAGGCGGACTGCAACCTGTCCGGCGGCGAGGCGCTGGTAAGGCAGTTCCTTTACGGCAACGAGTTTTTCGAGACCGAACTGGGCGTTAGGAGCCGCATACTCTGGCTGCCCGACGTGTTCGGCTACAGCGCAGCGCTGCCCCAGATACTCAAAAAGAGCGGAATAGATTACTTCCTGACAAGCAAACTCAGCTGGAGTGAGTTCAACAAGTCCCCCTACGACACCTTCAGCTGGAAGGGCATAGACGGCTCCAAGGTGCTGACTCACTTCCTGCCCGCGAGGGAATACGGCGGGGAGGATGACTACGAGCGTCACGACGATCTGCAGTTCTTCACCACCTACAACGCCATGCTGGAGCCCAACCAGATCAAAGGCGGCTGGAAGCGCTTCCAGCAGAAAGGGCTGGACAACCACTTCCTGGTCAGCTACGGTTTCGGCGACGGCGGCGGCGGCTCCACCGATTGGATGATAGAGAATGCCCGGCGCATGAAATATCCCGTGGCGGGCTGCCCTGCGGTAAAGCAGTCTTTCGCCCGCGACTTCTTCGAGGCGCTGGACAAGCGCGTGTCCGGAGACAAGCGGCTGCCCGTGTGGAGCGGCGAGCTTTACCTGGAATACCACCGCGGCACGTACACCTCCCAGGGCAAGAACAAGCGCAACAACCGCAAGCTGGAGCTGGCGCTCAGAGACCTGGAGTTCTGGCTGACCAAGGCGGGCGGCGAGTATCCCCAGGACGAAATGCGAAATATCTGGCGCAATATGCTCACCCTGCAGTTCCACGACATACTGCCGGGCAGCTCCATACACAAGGTATACACGGATTCCGATGAAACATACGCCGACCTGTTCAAACGCGTTGACGCGCTCAAGCAGAACGCCGTAAAGCGCCTGATGAAGGACGCAAAGGGCGACGTGATACTCACCAATACCCTGTCCTCTTCAAGGAGCGACCTGGTGTGGTTCGATGCGCCCGCAGGCGTGTGCGCCTTAAGGACGCTGGACGGGCGCGAGTTCGCCGCCCAGAAGGTGGAAGACAGATATGTGGCGTATGTGGAAGACCTTAAGCCCATGAGCGCCACGCCCATGTTCTTCGTGTACGGGAATGAAGGCGCTCCCAGAGTAAAACTGGACGAAAAGGGCTTCGAGACGGCGGCGCTCAAAGGAGAGTTCGACTCCGACATGTTCATATCTTCCCTCGTGGACAAGGACGCGGACAGGCAGCTGGTCAAGCCGGGCCAGAAGCTCAACAGCCTGGTATATTACGAGAACCGTCCCCACAACTACGACGCCTGGGACATCAATATCTATTACCGCGAAAAGTCCTGGCAGGTGGAAAAGCCTGTGGAGGTCAAGGTCATCAGCGTGGGTCCCGTGGCGGGCGTGATAAGGGTCAAGTGGCTGACCGGCGACAGCGCGATCACCCAGGATTACATCATCCCTGCGGACATCAAGCGGGTGGACTTCAGTTCCGACATAGACTGGCAGGAACCCCACGGGCTGCTCAAGACCCACTTCCCCGTGGACGTGTTCTACAACCAGGCGCAGTTCGACATCCAGTACGGCAACGTCACCCGCGCCACCCACAAGAACACTTCCTGGGATGTGGCAAGGTTCGAGGTGTGTGCCCACAAGTGGATGGACGTTAGCGAAGCGGCGTACGGCGCGGCCATACTAAGCGACTGCAAGTACGGCTACTCCGTGGACGAGGACAGCGTGGCGCTCAGCCTGGTCAAGTCCGCAACCGATCCCGATTCCACCGCCGACATCGGAAAGCACGTGTTCAGCTACAGCCTCATGCCCCACTGCGGGGACTGGAGACAGGCGAACGTGCCCGAGGCGGGCTACCGGTTCAACATCCCCGTTGAAGCGATCAAAGCGGAAAACGGGAACAGGGACGTGTCCTTCGCGTTCGCATGCGTGGACAGGCCCAACGTGATGATAGAGACCGTAAAGGCCGCGCTGCACGGAGAAGGCACCATAATCCGCCTGTACGAGTGCTTCGGCGCCCGCACGAAAGCCACGCTCACGCTGGAGAAAGCGCCCGAAGCGGCGTGCTTCACCAGCCTTATGGAAGACGATCTTGAAACGGCCGGGTTTAAGGGCAACAGCATAGAGCTTGAGTTCAAGCCTTACGAGATCGTGACGCTCAGGATAAAATAGACTGACAGGAAAACGACATGAATTCATTTAAAATGCGGCTGTACCGCTTCATGCAGGGGCGGCGCGGCACGGACGAATTGGTGATGGCCTCGTACTTCACGGGGCTGGCGCTGTGGGTGCTGAACCTGTTCATCAGGTCGTCCATTTTGGGCCTTATTTCCACTGCGCTGTGGATCTGGGGCATTTTCAGGATGCTCAGCCGCAATATTGCCGCTCGTGAAAAGGAAAATCGCTGGTTTTTAGGGTGGTTTACTCCACTTCGCACAAAAATCCGGAATGCTAGGGTGCGCTTCAAAAACCGGCACATATACCTGTATTACCGCTGCCCCAAATGCAAGGCGTGGCTCAAGCTGCCCCGCCACATAGGGGAAAAGACGGTCACCTGCTCCGCCTGCGGCGCGACGTTCAAGAAGAAGGCGTAAAATGTTCGGCTACGTGCGCCCCAACGAGGAGGCACTTTCAAAAGCCCAGAGGCAGAGGTTCCGCGAGGTGTACTGCGGCGTGTGTCACGCGCTCAAGGACCGGGTGGGATCGGGAGGGCGGCTGATACTCTCTTTCGACGCGGCGTTCCTGGCGCTGACGCTGTGCGCGCTGTACGAACCGGAGGAAGATACAAAAAGGGGCAGATGCCCCTCGCATCCCCTGAAAAACCACGCTTACGTGTCAAACGGCATCATTTCGTACGCAGCGGACGTGAACGTGATCCTGTCCTATTTCAGCGCCCTGGACGCTAAGCAGGACGGGGATTCCCGCGTAAGGCAGATGGCTGAAGGCCGGCTGAAGCAGGCGTTTCAGGAGGCCTGCGCCCGCTGTCCCGAAAAAGCGGAAAACATCAGCCGCGCGCTTAAAGACCTGTACGCGCTGGAAAAAAGCGGCTCCGGCGACGTGGACGCGCTGGCCGGCTGTTTCGGGCGCGTGGTGGGCGAGTGTTTCGCATACGCCGACGACATCTGGAAAAACGACCTGTATCTGATGGGACAGGACCTGGGACGGTTCATATACATTATGGACGCCTGGGATGACGTCAGGAAAGACTCCCGCCGGGGCAGGTTCAACCCGTTTGTGGAGGGAAAAGACGCCCCGGATTTTGACCGGCGGGTCAAGACCATGCTGGACACGTACATCGCGCTGTCCGCGGAGGCGTTCGAGAAGCTGCCCATAGTCAAGGACGCGGAGCTCATCCGCAACGTACTGTACTCCGGCGTGTGGACGCGCTACGCCATCAAGGCCGGAAAAACCGACGGAGAGAAAACCAATGACAGACCCGTATAAAGTGCTGGGCATCAGCCCCGGCGCGAGTGCGGACGAGGTCAAAAAGGCCTACCGCGCGCTGGCAAAAAAATATCATCCCGACGTCAATCCTTCAAAGGAGGCGGAAGCCCGCATGAAGGAGATCAACGAAGCGTATGATATGATAGTCAACAACAAATATGACCCCAACGCCTCCGCGCGGCAGGGAGCCTATTCCGGCTACTCGGGCGGGAATGCGGGGAACACGGGCTACCGTACCACCTATGCGGACCCGTTCCAGGGGTTCGGTTTCGGGCCTTTCGGCGGGTTCGGCGCGTATCAGGCGTACGAGAGCGAAGCGTGCAGCCGGGCGCGTGAATACATAAGCCAGGGCAGATACCGCGAGGCGCTGGATATACTGTATGCGGAACAGAACCGTGACGCCCGCTGGTTTTTCCTGGCGGCGCAGGCCAACGAAGGCCTGGGCAACCGCCTGAACGCGCTGGATTACGCCAAAAAGGCGGCAGCCATGGAACCTAACAACATGGAGTATGCCATGTACGCGTCGCGGCTCGACCCGCAGGCGGCGGGCGGACCTTCCCAAAGTTACCGTTCCCGCCAGTTCATGCCCAGGAACGGCCTTGCGGGGCTGGCTATGTGCATACTGGCTAATCTGTTCTGCGGCAGGTGCGGCATATTCTGCTGTTAGGCAGCCGTTTGGGAACAGTACAGTCCGAAAAAACCGGCAATACCAAGCGCAAACACCGCAGGCGCGGAGCAGTACAGCCACAAAGGCGGCAGCAGCGTGAGCGCAGACAAAACCGATACGATCGCCCCGGCAGCGCAGATGAGAAGCGCAAAAACGGGGCGGTTTGCTTTTTTTATGAGTATCAGCGCGGCGGCAGACATAGCCAGTACGCTCAGAAGCTGGCTTGCGCGCACAGCTCCCAGGTACAGGGAATCCGTGCGGAGGCCTTCCGTCAGGGCGCGTTCAAAGCCGTACATGAGCAGGTAGAACAGCGTGCCCGCGCCTTTTTTTATGAAGTACTTTTTTGACGGCAGCGCGCAGGCGAAAAGGAAGATGAGCACGCACCAGACGGATTCGTAAAAGAACGCGGCCGCGTGCCACAGCCCGTCCCTGGGGATGTATACCGCCAGTGGGAAGAATTGCAGCGCGGAAGCGGTGATTTCAACGCCGTAAGCCTCCTGATTGAAGAAATTGCCCCAGCGGCCTATGCCCTGCGCCAGCGCCACGCAGGGCAGCGCCAGGTCCGCCCAGCGCAGGAAGTCGCCTTTTTTGATCCTGCACAGCACGAACGCAGCCAGCGCGCCCAGGAGGATGCCGCCGTATATGGCAAGTCCGCCCCGGCGCAGATCCAGGATATGGGCAAAACTCTCAAACTCGGAGGCATGCAGCAGCACGTAGTACGCCCGCGCGCCTATCAGCCCGAAAGGCAGACAGACCAGGGCGATGTCCAACGCGGTGTCTTTTCCGAGCCCAAGCGTTTTTTCCCGGCGGGAAGCGAACACCACCGCGAGCAAAGCACCCGCGGCGATGAGGAGCGCGTAGTAATAAACGCTGAATCCCAAGATTTCGACGGATCTTGAAGTGAAGCGCATGCGTGCCTCCATACAGACAATTAACAGAAAAATTATAGATGCGCAGGCAGTGAATGTCAAGATAACAAAAACATTATTGAAATATGTTTGAAAATGTTATATAATATATACGTGTAACTATGCAAGCGGGAGGTATGCCGGGTGAAGATTCGCGTGACAGGCAGGTTTTACCTGGTACTGCTGCTGATCGCGCTTATAGTGGTGTTCATATTCCGCGGCAGCATATTCGCCTCCAGCGAAGTCACGGTCATCTATCAGGGCACTGCAAGCGATACCCGCCAGGTCAAGGGCGTGATCGTCCGTGACGAGGCGGTGGTGAGCGAGGGGCAGGTCTCCCGGGTGGATTATCTGGCCACGGAGCTGACGCTGGTTAAGAGCGGAGACGTGTGCGCGAACGTGTACACGATGGAGTACTCCACCCGCCTGATAAACGACCTGAACAACACGCGCAAAAACATACAGGCGTACCACAAAATCGTGCTGGGCAACGAACTGGACGCGCAGCTTGAGGTATTGAACCTCAACGTGCACCAGCGGGCGGAGGAGCTCAAAAGCCTGGTAAAGGGCAAGACCCAAGGCGACCTTAACCGCATGGTCAGGCTGCTTACCCAAGCCATGGAGGACAGGCGCTCCTACATGAGCCAGAACCGCCGCAGCGACAGCAAGCTTATAAAGTATTACGACGACGAGAACCAGCGCCTGAACGCCATTTCCAGCTGGCAGGTGCCCAAACCCGCGCCCAGGGACGGCCTGGTGTCGTTCTATCTGGACGGATACGAGGACGCCCTCAACCAGAACACCGTATCCTCCCTTGAGATAAGCGACGTGCGCACGGTGCTGCAGGGAGGAAGCCTGAAGGTCGCTTCTCCCAAGGCTTCCACCAACGTGTACCGCGTGATGGACCAGAACCACTGGTACATACTCCTGATCGCGGACGACGGCAAGTGGAACCCCACGCTGGACACGGTGTACTCCTTCGTGCTCAGGGGCTACGACGAACTGGCCTACGAAGGCACGGTGGTGAAGGTGGTCAAAAACGGCTCCACCGTAATGGCCACGCTGGAGATAAACCAGCCCATAGGCCCCCTGGCCTATGCCCGGAGCGGGGACGTGACCATAGGCGCCAACATGAACGGGCTCATAGTCAGCCGCAAGGCGGTGTCCACCGTGAGCGGGCAGACGGGCCTGTGGCTGTACGACGTGCCGGGCGGCACGTTCGTGCCCATCGAGATACTGACCTATCGCTCCGACGGCACCGTGCTGTTCACGCCATTGGTGGAAGGGGTGCTGTCCCAGGGAGCGCAGGTGCTCATAAAATAGTCTAAACTGTGAGGAATTGCTTCATATGGCAGATCTAAGCCGGTTCACGGCTTTATTGCAGAAACTGAAACTTGTCAGCATAGAGGACGATGACGGGGACGATTACAGGGAGGAAGCTCCCCGCGGCGGCTATCAGCAGCCCCGCAGGCAGCAGGAGTCCAGCCTGTACGAGGACGCATATGCCCGCTCCCGCGGCCAGCAGGCCAGAAGGGAAGCCCGGCAGACCACCCGCAGAAGCGGCGGCGCGTTCGTGCAGCCCCAGAAGGACAGCTTAAAGCCCATGGCCCGCCCCGACACGATGGTTTACTACATCACCCAGCTGGGCGAGTGCGCAGAGGTCATAAATGACATACTCGCCGGCACCAGCGCGGTCATCAACTTTGACGGCGCGGACGACTTTACCGCACAACGCATAATCGACACGCTGGCGGGCGCGGCGTTCGCCCTGAATGCCAAGGTCAGGAAGATCACCGACAATACGTATTTCATTGCTCCCAAGAATGTCAACGTGAACATGTCCCGCCACATAGATAGGAGATACTGATATGATCACATTAGGCGCAAGGCTGCACATAAGCGCGATTCCCCGCATACTTATGACCATAATCTCGCTGATAGAGCTGCTGGTGATACTGAGGGTGATCGTACACCTGTATCTCAGGCTCACGCACGGCGAGGGCGGCAAAGTGAAATATCTGCTGGAAAAGTCGACCGACCCGGTGCTGTATCCCATTCAGAAGTCCATGGACGGAGTGATCTCGTCCACAGGCATAGACTTTTCTCCGGCGGTTGCGGTAGTGTTGTGCGAACTGCTGTCCTGGCTGATAAAACTGGTGTTTTAGGATCCTCCGCGCGCCCAGCGCGTTAAGATAAAATACATATACCGAAAGGATGGATAATATGGCTATTACCGATAACGAGATCAGAGCGAAGGAATTCCCCATTGTGAAAAACGGCTACGACAGGGACGAGGTCGGAGATTTTCTTGATGTGCTGGCGGATCAGACCCAGGAACTGGGCGAGACCAACATGAACCTGCTCAAGGAGATCGAGAGCCTGAAAGCCGAACTGGCGGCGCTCAAAAAGGACAAGGCTGAGGCCGAGGAGAAGGCGCAGCAGGTCGTGAACGCCCCCGCGGTAAAGGAAGACGGCGCGGTCACCTTCAACGAGCCCAGCTACTTCAAGAATCTGGAGACTACTTTGAGGGAGACCCTGATCTCCGCCCAGCGCATCGCGGACGAGACCATCGACGAGGCCCGCAAACAGGCTCGCAAGATCGTTTCCGACGCCCAGGAGCAGGCCGCCGGTCTGGAAGCTGCCAGCCAGCAGAAGCTCGCCGAGATCCGCCAGGATTACGAGCAGCTCAAGAACGCCGGGGAAGAGTATCACAAGAACTTTTCTGCCCTGGTCGACGAGCAGGCGAAGCTGCTTAAGGACAGCCCCCTGTATTCTCACGAATAAAGCGAACCTGATGTTTTGCACCGGCTCCCTCTGGGTCTCAGGGCTCAGAGGGTGTTATTGTGTTTGTTTAAGCTTATGAAGGCAAAGAATCTTCGGATCGCGGCGCCTGTGTTCGTTATCCTTTCGGCGCTGATCGCCCTGTCCCGCCATCTGGCGGACATATACACGGGGGACGGCGTTATCATAAAGGGTCTCGTGTCCCTGCGCGTCGTGAGCAACGCCGGCGCGGCCTTCGGGCTGCTTTCGGGCGTTCCCGTTCTGGCAGCGGCGCTGGGGATCGCGGCGCTCATGGCGCTGACAGGGTACATACTGTTCGGGCGCATGAGCGCGTTTCAGGCAGGCTGCCTGGCTTCCGCGCTGGCGGGAGGAGCTGCAAACGCCTGGGAGAGGCTGGCGCGGGGCCGGGTCACGGACTGGATCAAGCTGGATTTCATCACATTCCCCGCGTTCAACCTGGCGGACATATGCGTTACGCTGGGCCTCATACTGTTCTGCGTTTCGTACATTTTCAGGAAGGGTGACGCTTAGATGGAGCTCGTTTCGGACAAAACCGCGCGCTTGGACGTGTTCCTTTCCGAAAACGCTTCGGTCAGCCGTTCCCGGGCGGAGACGATCATCAAGCAGGGACTGGTGAAAGTCAACTCGATCGTGCGCACCAAGGCGGGATACGAGCTTAAGCCGGGAGACAGGGTAGCGTTCACGCTTCCGGAACCCGAGCCGACGGACATAATCCCGCAGGATATCCCGCTGAGGATCGTATACGAGGACGACTGCCTGGCGGTGGTCTATAAACCCTCGGGAATGGTGGTGCATCCTGCGGCGGGCAATCCGGACGGCACGCTTGTGAACGCGCTTCTGGCGGCGCTTGGCAGTCTGAGCGTCGTGGGCGGTGTGGAACGCCCCGGTATAGTGCACCGCATCGACAAGGATACCAGCGGTCTGCTTCTGGTGGCAAAAACCGACCTTGCGCACCAAAGCCTGTCAAAACAAATAAGCGAGCACAGTGTGGAAAGGATATATAAAGCCATAGTGTGCGGGCATTTCAGGGAAAACGAAGGCCGGGTAGACGCGCCCATAGGCCGCCATCCCGCCGACCGCAAGAAGATGGCGATAGTCCAGGGCGGCCGTCCCGCCGTGACCAACTGGCGCGTGCTGGAGGAGTTAAGGGGCGCGAGCCTCGTCGAGTGCCGTCTGACTACGGGACGCACCCACCAGATAAGGGTGCACATGGCGTCGCTCAACCATCCCGTACTGGGTGACCCGGTGTACGGCTTCAAAAAACCTCCGTACGATGTTGAGGGCGGTCAGCTGCTCCACGCGGGAGTGATCGGCTTTGACCATCCCGTCACGGGCGAGCGCATGCGTTTTGAGGCGGAGCCGGAGGAAAGATTCACATACTGGTTAAACAAACTCAGGCAGTGACAGCGCGCTTGCGCTGTTTTTTATTGCTTGAAATCTTATCGGAGTAAGGGTATAATGTTTTAAGAAAACACGATGGAGGTTTCTGTTATGCTGGTAAATACGCCGCCGATGGGCTTTAACACCTGGAACACCTTCGGAGAAAACATTTCGGACGAATTGATCCGCCAGACCGCCGACGTCATGGTGGAAAAAGGCCTGGACAAGGCAGGCTACAAATACGTGGTCATAGACGACTGCTGGAGCCTGAAGGAAAGGGACAAACAGACCCGCCGCATAGTGCCCGACCCCGGGAAGTTCCCCAACGGCATGAAAGCACTGAGTGACTACGTGCATTCAAAGGGGCTCAAACTGGGCATGTACTCCTGCGCGGGCCAGCGCACCTGCGCGGATTACCCGGGCAGCTTCGACCACGAGTATCTGGACGCCCGCACCTTTGCCGAGTGGGGCGTGGATTTCCTGAAGTACGATTACTGCTACCATCCCCGGTTCATAGAGGGAGAGCTGCTGTACAGGCGTATGGGCATGGCGCTTAAGGAATCCGGCCGGGACATACTGTTTTCCGCCTGCCAGTGGGGCACCGAGGATGTGTGGAACTGGATCCGCGCCACGGGCGCCCACATGTTCCGTTCCACCGGAGACATAGTCGACAATCCGGAAAGCTTTAAAAAGATACTTATCTCGCAGCTGGGCAAGTTTTCCCAGTCCGGCGCCCAGTGCTTTAACGATATGGACATGCTGACTGTGGGCATGTACGGCAAGGGCAATGTGGGAATGGGAGGCTGCACGCTGGGCGACTACCAGAGCCAGTTCGCGCTGTGGTGCATGTGCGGAGTGCCGCTGATGCTGGGCTGCGATATAAGAAAGATGGACGACGACATACTCAAGCTGGTCACAAACCCGTCGCTCATCGCCATAAATCAGGACAAGGAGTGCCGCCAGCCCATGTTCCTGGGCAATCTGGAGAGGGAAGACAAGCTGGTGGTATTCAAACATCTGGAAAAGGGCTACGCCGTCGCCTTCGTCAACTTCTCGGACAGCGACAGGAACATGTCCCTGAGCTTTACCGACGTGGGTCTGACCGCCGCCAGCGGCATGGGCTTTGAGTTCACGCCGGTCATAGGCGACTTGTCCGGAAAGTACTTGGAATATGTGAATCTGACGGTGCCTTCCCGTTCCTGTGTGGTGGCGCTGGCGAATACTTTCAAGGCGTGAAGTGCGTCGTATGCGGGGGAAAGGTCACACCGAATGACGCGGGGCTGACCAAGAAGCTGATAAACCGGGCACGGGAAGACTTTTTGTGCCGGGAGTGCCTGAAAAAGGAATTCAAACTCACGGACGAACAGCTTGACCGCCTGGTGGAGAACTTCAAAAAGGCGGGCTGTACGCTGTTCAGGTAAACGGCGGTCTATTGTAAAAACAGAGCCCGGACGCTTGATGCGTCCGGGCTCTTATTGCATATCCGGGTTTATTTTTCTTCCACTACCAGTATCCAGCTGCCTTCGGGGATGGTGAGCTGCAGCGCGCGGAGAGATGGCAGGTACTCGATCTCCGTTTCAAGTTTCTCGCTGCCGTTTGTGAGGTAGGCGGTCACTTCTCCGCCGGTGGTGAATATGTCCCGGGCGGGAGTGGTCAGACCGAACATGAAGGTGGTATAGCCGTCAAAGTACGTAGGCGCGCCGTCGTAGCGGTAGATGAATGACGCGCAGAACAGAACGCTGCTGTCTTCGCCGAAGGGACGGGTGTACAGTATGGTGGAAAAATCGCCCTGGGGAGAAGAGGAGTAGTTCCAGGTCTGCCAGACCCTGTTCCACACCACCGCGGGGCAGCCGTTCTCATAATGGCCGCACACGGGGCAGAAGCTCACGGTCCTGCCGTCGTGCTCAACGGTAATGGGAGAGCAGGGGGTGATGCGCCAGACGCCGCAGCCGTCATAATCGCACTGGCTTATATGCGTGCCGTCGCCCCGGTAGCTCCACTTCACGAAGTGGTGGACAACGGGTTCTTCTTTATCGTTGGGCTCGTCTGTTTCCTCGCCCAGGCACAGGGCGCACAGCGAAAACAGCATCAGCGCGCTCAGAATAAGCGAAATAATTCGGCGCATAAACGTCACCTCATACTATAGTGATTCTATTATACACTATAAAACAGCCCTGTTCAAGGGATTTTCGAGGGAAATTGATCCGGAAGCGCTTTTTTAGCGGACGGAATTAAGAAAAGCGTCGTCCAGCTTGCCCCAGGCGCCGTTGCCGCCGCCTTGGCAGGCCACGTACGCGCCCACGGTGACAGAGGCG
>JAGCIC010000192.1 GCA_017648805.1 Clostridia bacterium | reverse complement strand
TGGCGCGGGCGAGCTTCAGCGCGTCCACGTCCGCCACCTTACACTTCTGTTTCAGGGCGCTTATGGGTTCGGCGGGGTATTCCTGCTGCCCGGTGATCACGGTGATGGGATAGATCTCGGCCGTGTTGGTGATGAGCAGGCCGTCCTTTTTGAGCATCTTCAGGTACCTGGCGCCCTCTATGGCCTCGAAGGAGAGGATGAAGTCCGCCTCGCCTTCGCCCACTATGGGGGAAAACACCTTGTCGCCGTACTTGACGTAGGTGACCACGCTGCCGCCCCTCTGGGACATGCCGTGCACCTCGCTGAGTTTCACGTCGAAACCTTTTTCAATCAGCACGTGGCCGATCAGGCGGCTGGCCAGAAGCGTGCCCTGGCCGCCTACGCCGACTATCATTATCGAATTACTCATGTTTACCCTCCCCGATGGCTCCGAAAGCACACATCTGGCTGCACAGGCCGCAGCCCACGCACTGGGCGGAGTCTATCTCCGCCTTGCCGGAAGCGAACCTGACAGCCGGGCAGCCTATGCGCATACAGGACTTGCAGCCCCGGCACTTGTCCGCGTCCACGCTCAGGGCGGGCTTGGGCTTGACGTACTTGAGCAGCTGGCAGGGCTTGCGGCAGATTATTACGGAAGGTTCTTCGGCGGCCAGTTCTTCCTTGAGCGCCGCTTCGATCTCCTTAAGGTTGCCTGCGTCCACGCTCCTGACCCGTTTGATGCCCACCGCTTCGCACACTTTCTCCAGGCTTACCGGAGGCACTTCCTTGAGCTTGAGCGTCAGGCCGGTGGCGGGATTCTGCTGGTGGCCGGTCATGCCGGTGATGGAGTTGTCAAGTATCAGCACCGTGGACACGCTTTGGTTGTAGGCCACGTCGGTCAGGGCGGTGATGCCGGAGTGCAGGAAGGTGGAGTCGCCTATCACGGCCACGGTCTTGCCGGAGGTCTCCGGGCGCACGGTGTTGAAGCCGTGCAGCATGCCGATGCTGGCGCCCATGCACAGCACGCTGTCCACCGCGCTTAAGGGAGCGGACGCGCCCAGGGTGTAGCAGCCGATGTCGCCGGTCACGGTGAGCTTGAGCTTATTGAGCACGTAGAACACGCCCCTGTGGGGGCAGCCCGCGCACATCACCGGGGGACGTGCGGGCAGGGGTTGGTCGAACTGGGCGCTCTCGGGCAGTTCCAGCCCCAGGGCGGCGCGGATCTTGCTTTGGGACAGCTCGCCTATACAGCCGAATATGTCCTTGCCGCCGTCCACGCGGATGCCCGCGGCGCGGATCTCGGTCTCGAACACGCCGTCCAGTTCCTCCACCACTATCAGCCTGTCCACTTTGGCGGCGAAGGCGCGGATCTTTTCCAGGGGCATGGGGAAGCTCATGCCGATCTTGAACACGCTGGCGCCGGGTATGGCTTCCTTTATGTACTCGTAGCAGGTGCCGGAGCACACATAGCCCACTTTTGTGTCGTTGATCTCTTCAAAATTCAGGGGACTGTTTTCGGAATACTCCTTAAGGCTGCTGAGCCGGTCTTCCACGACGAAGTGCCGCTTGTAGGCGAAGCCGGGGTTCATCACGTACTTGGACGGGTCCTTTTTGTATTCCTTAAGGGGCAGCTCGGCGCGCTCGCGAAGCTCCACGAGGCTCTGGGAATGCGCGACCCGCGTGCAGGTCCTGAGCAGCACGGGAGTGTCGAACCGTTCGCTGATCTCATAGGCCAGGCAGGTGAAGTCCCGGCACTCCGCGGAGTCGGAAGGCTCCAGCATGGGCAGCTTGGCGGCCCGGGCGTAGTGGCGGCTGTCCTGCTCGTTCTGGCTGGAATGCATGGCGGGATCGTCCGCAACGCACACCACCAGGCCGCCGTTCACGCCGGTGTACGCGGCGGTGAACAGGGGGTCTGCGGCCACGTTCAGACCCACGTGCTTCATGGCGGTAAACGCCCTCGCGCCCGCCAGGGACGCGCCCATGGCGCTCTCCAGCGCCACTTTCTCGTTGGGCGCCCACTCGGCGTACACTTCGTTAAACTCCGCCACCTCTTCGGTGATCTCCGTGGAGGGAGTGCCCGGATAGGAGGACACGTACTTAACGCCCGCCTCCCAAAGGCCCCGGGCAATGGCCTTGTTGCCAAGTAACAGCTGCTTCATATGTACCTCGCAGAAAGGGAATATGGGCTAATGGGTTATCTGGGTCTTTACCAGGCTCTCGCCGCAGTAGATCTGCCTTAAGCGGGGCTTTTCGATCTTGCCTGTGGCGTTCCTGGGCACGGGCGCGAATATGATCGTGCGGGGGCGCTTGTAGCGGGGCCTCTCCATGCAGAAGGCGTTTACTTCTTCTTCCGTGAGCGTGTCGCCTTCCTTGACCTCGATTATAGCGGCGGCGATCTCGCCCAGGCGGGCGTCGGGCAGGCCTATGACCGCCACGTCCTTTATGGCGGGGTGCGCCCTTAGGAAGTCCTCTATCTGCACGGGATACAGGTTCTCGCCGCCCGTGATGATGACGTCCTTTTTCCTGTCCACCAGGTAGTAGAAGCCGTCCTCGTCCTGCATGGCCATGTCGCCGGTGAACAGCCAGCCGTCTTTGAGCACTTCATTGGTGGCTTCTTCGTCGTGGTAGTAGCAGGTCATGACGCCGGGACCCTTGACGGCCAGTTCGCCCACGTCGCCGCGCGTGACTTCATTGCGCTCCTCGTCCACTATCTTGACTTCCCAGCCGTAGCCGGGCACGCCTATGGCGCCCACCTTATTTATGTTTTCTATGCCCAGATGCACGCAGCCGGGGCCGATGCTCTCGCTCAGGCCGTAGTTGGTGTCGTAATCGTGGTTGGGGAACACGCTCTTCCAGCGCTTGATCAGGGAGGGCGGCACGGGCTGGGCGCCTATGTGCATGAGCCTCCAGTGGCTCAGGTCGTAGTCTTTAAGGTCTACCTTGCCGGACTCTATGGCGTCCAGTATGTCCTGCGCCCAGGGCACCAGCAGCCACACTATGGAGCACTTCTCGGAGGAGGCGGCGGAAAGTATGTTCTTGGGCTTGGCGCCGGTAAGCAGCACCGCCTTGCCGCCGGAGATCAGCGAGCCGAACCAGTGCATTTTCGCGCCGGTGTGGTACAGAGGCGGGATGCACAGGAACACGTCGTCCTTGGTCTGGCCGTGGTGCGCCTGCTCCACCTTGGCGGAGTGGGAGAGGCTCCAGTGCTTGTGCAGTATCGCCTTGGGGAAGCCGGTGGTGCCGCTGGAAAAGTATATGGCGGCGTAGTCATCGTCGGTCAAAGGGATGATGGGATCCAGGCTGGACTCGTTGGAGACCAGGTTGCTGTAGCTCTCCGCGAACACGGGGCAGCCGTCGCCCACGTAGAACAGCAGCTTGACCCGGGGTATGCGGTCCGCGATCTCCTCTATGCGGCCTATGAACTCGTAGCCGAAGAACAGCGCGTCGGCGTCGCTCAGCTCCAGGCAGTAGCGGATCTCCTCCGCGGTGTAGCGGAAGTTCAGCGGCACCGCCAGCGCGCCGGTCTTGAGCACGCCGAAGTATATGGGCAGCCACTCGATGCCGTTCATCATGAGTATGGCCACCTTGTCGCCCTTGCCGATGCCCCTGGACAAAAGCAGGTTGGCGCAGCGGTTGGCCTTTTCGTTGAATACGCTCCAGGTGATCTCACGCCTGAATGCGCGGCCCAGAGGGCGCTCTATCAGCTCGTATTCCTTCCAGGTGGTGCGGTGCAGCTCGGTGACCTCGGGGTTCAGCTCCACCAGCGCGGTATCGTTGGGGTAGAGGGAAGCGTTGCGTCGCAGTAAGTCGGTAATAGGCATTTGTGTGTTCCTTTCGTTGTGAGCTTTGAATATCAAAACCCCCTCGCAGCAGCGAGAGGGCGTATTAGCGCGGTACCACCTCAGTTCGCTCCGTATAGCGGAGCCTCGAAAGCTGTAACGGGCTGACCCGGAGAGACCTACTTGCCTGAGCTTTCGGCCTGCCGCTAAGGGAATGTATTCGCGTTCCGCCGGCCAAGGGCCTTGCACCGAACGGCCCCTCTCTGAGTGTGCCGGGCGGAGGCTACTTGTTTCCCCTCCGCGCGTTTAGACAGATTTTAGCACTTTGCTTTGCTAAAGTCAAGAGACATATGTTAATTGTTTAATAAGTAAGGATTGACAGGCGCCGCGGAATCATTGTACAATAGGCATACTATACTGGAGGGTTGTACGCAATGAAGAAGGTTTTAGCGTTTGTACTGGCTCTGCTCCTTGCTTTGGGCGCTTTTTGCGGCTCGGCCGGGGAAGAGGATTTAAGGCAGACCTACGAACAGGACGTGATACGCGTCATGAGGGCGATGACGTTTTACGCCGTGAACCAGTATTACATACAGACCATAACCAACTATATCATCATGGACTCGCCCGCCTGGCTCACGCTCAAGACTTACGACTGGGGCTTCTGCAGCGGCATAAAGAAAAACGAGCTGAACGATGTGTACACCACCAATTATGTAAAGACCGGCGACGACACCATAGACTGCGACTTTTACTGCAACAACGACATCCAGTGGGTGGCCTGGAACTACAAGGCACGCTATTATCTGCGCTATCACGTGACCATAAAGTACCACACCTTCCAGGGCAAGCAGAACTGGTTTTTGTACGACTTCTACAATCTGCCCTGCGACGTGGAACAGCAGAAAGCGGAAGAATACAACCAAACGCTGGACGAAGGCATGCATATCACCGCCATAAGCGGAATGACCTACCGGGGCTATGTGCTCACGGTGGACGACCCCGCCAGGGTCAAGGCCGGAGCGATCAAGGTGTTCAGCGACAAAAGCGGCGGCTGGCAGGTGGAAAAATTCTACAGCGAATTCCAGGGCGCGGCTACCATAAACGGCGGGGCGTTCCTGGACGGCGACGGCACCAAGGGCGGCATTCCCGAAGGCTACGTGGTGACGGACGGCGTCTTAAGGCGCAGGAACGAGTGGCGGAACGTGAACGCCTTCGTGGTGATGGGCTTCGATTACGACGACAAGCTGCACGTGGGGCGCTACAAGGACGACGAACTGGAGGCGCTGCACTTAAGAGATGCGCTGGCGTTCCAGGCGGCGCTGATAAAGGACGGGGAGAGGCAGGAGATAGTGCAGAACCACATCAGCCGCCCCTACTCCGCCCGCACCGGCATAGGCCAGGACGCGGACGGC
>JAGCIC010000191.1 GCA_017648805.1 Clostridia bacterium | reverse complement strand
TGGTGGGCATCACGGGCACCAAGGGCAAGACTACCACCTCCTTCCTGCTCAAGAGCATACTGGAAGCGGCGGGACACAAAACCGGGCTTATCGGCACGGTGTGCGTGCTGATAGGAGACAGGGAGTACGAAGCGGGCCTCACCACGCCCGATCCCATAGAGTTCCAGAAGATACTGTCCCGAATGAGGGAAGCGGGAATCGAATATGTGATAATGGAAGTTTCCGCCCATGCGCTGGACATGCACCGTATAGACGGCACCTGCTTCGAGGCGGCGGCGTTCACCAATCTTTCCCAGGATCACCTGGACTATTTCGGCACGATGGAAAACTATCTTGAGGCAAAGCTCAAGATAATCCCCATGACGGACAAAATGGTGGTGAACGTGGATGACGCCACGGTCAGGCGGGCGGTCGAAAAGCTGGGCGTCGGGTATCTGCCGGTAGGAATAAGGGAAAAAGCCAACACCTACGCCAAGGGGATTGAAGTGACGGAAACGGGCGTGCGCTTCCTTTTGACATTCCACAAGCGTTTCAAAGAAGAGATCAACCTGCGACTAAGCGGCATATTCAACGTATACAACGCAATGACTGCCGCCGCGCTGGCGGATGCGTGCAGCATCGCGCCGGAGCATATAAAAGCGGGTCTCGAGGCCATATCCAACGTGCCGGGCCGTGTCGAACTGCTGGACACGCATACACCCTACAGGGTGATACTGGACTACGCCCACTCTCCGGACGCGCTGGAAAACGTGCTTAAGTCCTTAAGACAGTCCACCAAGAGAAAGCTCATAGCGGTGTTCGGCTGCGGCGGCGGCAGGGACAAGACCAAGCGTTCCATCATGGGCGAGATCGGCGGCAGGCTGGCGGATTACAGCATCGTCACCAGCGACAACCCCAGGGATGAAGAACCCATGGAAATAATAAAGGCGATAGAAGCAGGTATAAGCGCGGTAACGCAGAATTATGAGATAATAGAGAACCGCAGGGAGGCCATACGCCATGCGCTTACGATGGCGCAGAGCGGTGACACGGTAGTGCTTGCGGGCAAAGGCCACGAGACTTATCAGGAGATAAAGGGCGTAAAGCATCCCTTTGACGAGAAAGAGATAGTCAGGGAACTGCTTAAGGAAATCTGAGCAAGGATATCAAATTATGAGACTATTCGTTATCGCGGCGCTGGCAGCGCTGCTTTGCGCATTATGCGCCCAGTATGTACTTGAGCCTATACTTAAAAGGCTGTCCGCGCGGCAGACGATAAACGAACTGGGACCTCAGAACCATAAATCAAAGCAGGGCGCGCTGACCATGGGAGGCATGGGTTTCCTGCCCGTTGGCGCGCTGCTTACCATACTGTTTTCACTTATCTGGAAGGGCGGCATACCCCTTCCTTTGCTGTTTTCTGTGGTATGCATGCTGGTGTTCGGGGCGATAGGCTTTTATGACGACTACCTGAAAGTCGTGCGTCACAGGAGCGTGGGCCTGAGCGCGAAGCAGAAAATGCTGCTTCAGCTGCTGGCGGCGCTGATAATGACGCTGATCGGGCTTAAGGTCAACGTTTACGGCGTGAAGCTCAGCCTGCCCTTCACGGACACGAAGCTGGACAGCGCGCTTGTGTACCTGCCGCTGACGCTGTTCGCGTTCGTGGCGGTTGACAACTCTGCCAACCTGCTGGACGGTCTGGACGGGCTGCTAAGCTCCAACAGCGTGATAGTGTTCTTTTCTTTGGCCGCGTTCCTCGCGGTAAACGGGGTAAAGACCGGGAACGACTCTCTTTTGTCGCTGGCGCTTTTCGCGCTTATAATGGCCTGCGCGCTGATAGGGTTCCTGGTGTATAACACCAATCCCGCGCGCATGTTCATGGGCGACGTGGGGTCACTGGGCATAGGCGGCGCGATAGCCGGTATGGCGGTTGCCTGCGGCTGCACGCTCATGCTGCCGTTTATGCTGGTGACCATGGTGATCTCAAGTTTGAGCGACATACTGCAGCTGCTTTATATGCGCCGTAACAAAGGCCGGAAGCTGTTCAGGATGTCGCCGTACCATCATCACCTGGAACTTGGCGGCATGCCGGAAACGCGCATAGTTGCGGTATACAACGCCGTGACGCTGGCGGGCTGTGCACTGGCGCTGATAATGTTTTTAAGGGTGTAGAATATGAATAGCTTTCTTGTTTGGGGCATGGCGAAAAGCGGAGTCGCCGCGGCGGGTCTGCTGGCCGGCGCGGGCAAACGCGTGATAATAAACGATCTTAAGACTGCCCAGCAGCTGGGCGACAGTCTGGAGCCGCTGAAAGGACTCAGGATCGAAAACCGCCTGGGAGAAAAACCCGAAGGACTGTTGGAAGGCATCGATACGCTGGTGATCTCTCCCGGCATCCCTGCGGATCATCCCGTTGCGGAAAAGGCGCGGGAAATGGGCATAGAAGTCATCAGCGAAATAGAGTTGGCGTACCGTTTTTCAAAGGGACTTCTGGTGGGCGTAACGGGCACCAACGGCAAGACCACCACGACCACTTTGCTGGGTGAGTTTTTCAAGGCCTGGGGCAAGCGCACCTTTGTTGTAGGCAATATAGGCGAGCCATATGCCGCCCACGCGCAGGAGACTGATGAAGACAGCGTGACCGTGTGCGAACTGTCCAGCTTCCAGCTTGAGACGGTGTCCGGGCTGAGACCTGATATTTCGCTGATCCTCAACCTGACCGAGGACCATCTGAACCGCCACAAGACCATGGAGAATTACGCCCGCATAAAGGAACGGATCTTCATGAACCAGACGGGCGATGACGTGTGCGTGCTGAACTATGACGACCCGGTCACCCGTGAAATGGCGAACCGCGTGAAC
>JAGCIC010000190.1 GCA_017648805.1 Clostridia bacterium | reverse complement strand
TGTTGAACTTCATTTGCTCGTAGTCCTCGCTGACCTTTTTTATGGTCAGGTTCACGTCGTACGCCATGTCCTTGGAGATGCCTTCGGCGTCGGCGAGCATGGTCTGCAGCTTCCACACCCTGTCCAGGAAGCGGCGGCAGCCCCACGCGCCTTCGGTGGACCAGGGAATGGCCTGGTCGAATGCGCCCATGAACATCTCGTACACGCGGAAGGCGTCCGCGCCCAGCTCGTCCACCACGTCGTCGGGGTTGACCACGTTGCCGCGGGACTTGGACATCTTTTCACCGTTCGAGCCCAGGATCATGCCGTGGCTGGTGCGCTTAAGGTAGGGTTCCTTTGTGGGGACCGCGCCTATGTCGTACAGGAAGCGGTGCCAGAAACGGCTGTACAGCAGGTGCAGCGTGGTGTGCTCCATGCCGCCGTTGTACCAGTCCACGGGCAGCCAGTACCTGAGCTCGTCCATGGAAGCGAATTCCCTGTCGTTGTGGGGATCGATGTACCTTAAGAAGTACCAGCTGGAGCCCGCCCACTGGGGCATAGTGTCGGTCTCGCGCTTTGCGGGGCCGCCGCACTTGGGGCAGGTGGTGTTCACCCAGTCGGTCATCTGGGCCAGGGGGCTCTCGCCGTCGTCGGTGGGCTCGTCGTTTTCCACGTCTGGCAGCCTGAGGGGCAGGTCGCTCTCCTTGAGCGGCACCCAGCCGCAGCAGGGGCAGGATACCATGGGAATGGGTTCGCCCCAGTACCTCTGGCGGGAGAACACCCAGTCCCTGAGCTTGAAGTTGACCTTTCTTTCGCCCAGTCCCTTTTCGGCCAGGTAGTCGATTATGGCTTTCTTGGCTTCCTTCACGCTTAAGCCGTTCAGGAACCCGCTGTTGACCATGGTGCCCGCCTGGATGTCGGTGTAGGCGGCTTCCTGAACGCTGCCGCCCGCCACCACTTCGATTATGGGCAGGCCGAACTTCTTTGCGAACTCCCAGTCCCTTTCGTCGTGGGCTGGCACGGCCATGATGGCGCCGGTGCCGTAGCCCATGAGCACGTAGTCGCTGATCCACACGGGGATCTCGGTGCCCGTCAGGGGGTTGACCGCGCGGATGCCCTTGAGCTCCACGCCCGTCTTGTCCTTGTTAAGCTCCGTGCGCTCAAAGTCGCTCTTGCGGGCGGCGGCTTCGCGGTAAGCGGCCACGTCCGCGTAATTGGTGATTATGTCCCTATGCTTTTCCACCAGAGGATGCTCGGGGGAGATGACCATGTAGGTGGCGCCGAACAGCGTGTCGGGGCGGGTGGTGTAGACCCTTAATTTGTCGCCGGTGGTCAGGGTGAAGTCCACTTCCGCGCCTTCGCTGCGGCCGATCCAGTTGCGCTGCTGGGTAGAGACTTTTTCGATGAAGTTCACTTCGTCCAGGCCGTCGATCAGCTTCTGGGCGTAGGCGGTGATCTTCAGCATCCACTGGCTCTTGACCTTGCGGATGACTTCGCCGCCGCACCTTTCGCACACGCCGCCCACGACTTCCTCGTTGGCCAGGCCCACCTTGCAGCTGGTGCACCAGTTGATGGGCATCTCGGTCTTATATGCCAGGCCCTTTTCCCAGAGCTTTAAGAAGATCCACTGGGTCCACTTGTAATAGGCGGGATCGGTGGTGTTGACTTCTCTGGAATAATCGAAGGAAAAGCCCAGACGCTTTAACTGCTGGCGGAAATGATCCACGTTCTGCTTGGTTACCACGGCGGGGTGGATCTTGTTCTTTATGGCGTAGTTTTCGGTGGGCAGACCGAAGGCGTCGTAGCCGATGGGGAACAGCACGTTGTAGCCTTCCATCCTGCGCTTGCGGGCGATTATGTCCATGGCGGTGTTGGAACGGGGATGCCCCACGTGAAGCCCCTGTCCGCTGGGATAGGGGAACTCTATCAGGGGGTAGAATTTGGGTTTTGCGTGGCTGCTCTCGGCGTTCAGGCAGCCGGTCTCGTCCCAGTGGGCCTGCCACTTTTTTTCTATCGCGGCGGGATTATATTCCTTGTACATTCCCATAATGTTACTCCTTAGCGCGGCGGGTGAAGCATACATACCCACATTTTCATCTTGACATTATAACACAGTCAAATCTAAAACGCAAGGGCGGGAATGCCCAAAGCCTTGCCAGAACCGGGAAAATATTATATAATCAGACCACTATTATTTATAAGGAACGGGATATGAACAAGAAACTGGATCTGTTTGCAACGTTTTTCCGCATCGGGGCGTTCACTTTCGGCGGCGGATACGCAATGGTGCCGCTTATAAAAAGCGAGGCGGCGGACAAAAAGGGCTGGATAAGCGAGGAAGACATGCTGGACATAATCGCCATTGCCGAGTCCACTCCGGGTCCCATCGCCATCAACTCCGCCACCTTCGTGGGCTACAAGACCGCGGGGGTGCTGGGCAGCGCTTGCGCCACCCTGGGAGTGGTGCTGCCGTCTTTCCTGATAATCGCGCTGCTGGGAGCGCTGCTGGACAGGTTCAGCAGCTTAAAGCCGGTCGCCTACGCGTTTTTCGGCATACGCGCGGGAGTGCTGGCGCTTATAATCAAGGCGCTGATATCGATGTTCAAAAAGTGTCCGAAGCCCACGCTCAAACAGCTGAAGACCAAAGAGGGCAGTTTCATACGCTATCTGTATAAGGCGCTGCCGTATATTCTCATGGCGCTGTCCTTCTGCCTGGTGGCGCTGGCGGGCGTAAAGAGCCTGTGGGCGCTGCTGCTTGCGGCGGCGATAGGGCTGTCCTCCTACCTGGCTATGGAAGGGGGCGCGAAGAAATGATGGAGCTTATCAATCTGTTTCTGATGTTCTTCAAGATCGGTGCCTTCACCTTCGGCGGCGGCTACGCCATGCTGCCCCTGATACAGGAGGAGGTGGCCGCCCGGGGGCTCATGACGGTGGAAGAGCTGGTGAGCTTCGTGGCCATAAGCGAGTCCACTCCCGGACCCTTCGCGGTCAACATAGCCACCTATGTGGGCCTGCACCACGCGGGGATACTCGGCAGCGTGTTCGCCACACTTGGCGTGGTGATGCCCTCATTCATCATAATACTCATCGTTGCCCACTTTTTCGAGAAGTTCAAGGCCAACCGCGTGGTAAAGGGGCTCATGAGCGGGCTGCGACCCGCGGTGGTGGGACTGCTTGCCGCGGCGGTAGTGACCATGGGCAAAAGCGTGTTCTTCAAAGCGGGCTGGGTGTTCGACCTTAAACTGCTTCTGGCTGCAGCGATCTTTGCGGTAACACTGTTTCTGTCGCTCAAAAAGAAGCATCCGATACTGCTGATAGTGCTGGCCGCGGCGCTGGGCATGGCAGGCATGTACATAATAGAAGGATAGGTGAAATGATATGCCGTTTACGCTGGTAAGGAACGATATAACCAAAATGCGGGTGGACGCAATAGTCAACGCCGCCAACCATTCCCTGCTGGGGGGCGGCGGTGTGGACGGCGCCATCCACAGGGCGGCGGGGCCGAAACTGCTGGAGGAATGCAAAAGCCTGAACGGCTGCGCGACCGGCGAAGCCAAGCTCACCAAAGGCTATGACCTGCCCGCGAAGTACGTCATCCACACCGTGGGACCCATATGGATGGGCGGCTCCGAAGGCGAGGAACAGGATCTGGAGGCGTGTTATCTCAACTCCCTCAAGCTGGCAAAAAAGCACGGGCTGGAGAGTGTGGCGTTCCCGCTGATCTCAGCGGGCGCGTACGGATATCCGCCTGCCCAGGCGCTGTCCGTAGCCGCGGGCGCCATACTCCGCTTTCTCAGGAACAACGATATGACGGTGTACCTGGTGATATTCGGTCCCGGCGAATTCGTGTGTTCAAAAAAGCTGTTCGGTGACGTTAAAGCTTACGTGGATGACGTGTACGTGAGCGAACGCCTGGAGACCAACTATCAGGCGTATTCGCGGCGTCTCGCGGACGAGGCAGAAACAAGGCTAAGAGACCGACTGATCGGCAAGGCAAAAAAAGCGTTCAAGGATACGGAAGCCGGGGACCGGGAGCTTTGCGCGCCCATGGCGATGCCGGATTTTGAAGAGGAAGAAGCTTTTGAGGAAACAGAAAGCCTTCCCGACAGCGTACCCGGGCCGGACTGGGAAAAACTGCTCGGGCATACGGACGACGGCTTTTCCCAGACGCTTCTGCACCTGATAGACGAAAAGGGCATTTCGGACGTTGAGTGCTATAAACGCGCCAACGTGGACCGGAAGCTGTTCAGCAAGATCCGCTCCAACCCCGGGTACAAGCCCGCAAAGACCACGGCGCTTGCCTTCGCGGTGGCGCTCAAACTGTCGCTGGAGGAGACGCAGCGCCTGCTCGGGAGCGCGGGTTTCGCCATTTCACACGCCAGCAAGCCGGATATAATAGTGGAATACTTTATCAAAAACCGCGAATACGACTTGTTCGAGATCAACAATGTACTGTTCAGATTCGACCTGCCGCTTCTGGGCTCGGGTATGAACTGACGCGCGACCGCGCCGCCGCGGGCACGGTGCTGACGGACAACTGTTTCAGACTGTTGAATTTGTCGCTTTGCGGGCGACCTTCTCCCTTCGGATATCGGGTATCATATACCTGTCGGAACGAAAAGGACCGAACAAACCGAAGGGAGTTTTATTATGAAAAAGAATCTGACTGAAATGGTATTCATACTGGACAAAAGCGGATCCATGGCGGGCATGGAACAGGATACTGTGGGCGGCTTCAACGCCATGATCGAGAAGCAGAAGCGGGAAGAGGGTGACGCGCTGGTGTCCACCGTGCTGTTCTCCAACGCCAGCACGGTCATACACGACAGGGCGGAACTCAGAAAGATCGAGCCTCTCACGGAAAAGCAGTATTTCGTGGGTGGCTGCACGGCGCTGTACGATGCGGTGGGGGACGCCATACGCCACATCGGCAACGTGCACAAGTACGCCCGCGAGGAGGACCGGCCCGAAAAGACCGTGTTTGTGATCACCACAGACGGCATGGAGAACGCCAGCCGCAGGTATTCCGCAGGCGAAGTGAAACGGCTGATAACCCGCCAGAAGGAAAAATACGGCTGGGAATTCCTGTTCCTGGGCGCGAACATAGACGCGCAGAGCGTGGCCGACGACATTGGCATATCCGAAGAGCGCTCCGCGTGCTTCGTGAACGACGCAAGGGGCAACGCGCTCAAGTACGAGGGCATCTCCTACGCCATGTCCGCGGTGCGGGCGAAAAAAAGCCTTCGCAGGGAATGGAAGGAAACCATGGAGGAGGACTGCCGGGCACGCGATAAGGGGATCGTTTAACCGAATAATACGAAAAGGCGGACGGGGCCCGGCTCCGTCCGCCTTTCGTTTTTACCCCATAGGGGGAAAAAATATCGGAATACTGACAGGCGCGAAGAGAATGTGATATAATATCCGTTGAAACGAAAAGCCCTGACGATAAGCCGCCTGATACACGCGTCTGTGCTGGCGGCCGCAAGGCAGGCGCTTATACGGAGCTTATCAGCCGCTGCGGCAAACCGCAGGTATAATTTTACGGAAGTGAGGAAAACCATGGATTTTTATCAGATACGCAGCCCGCTTTCACAGGTGACGGACGAACGGACGGACAGGTATATCGCTGCGGTGGGTGACGCGCTGGGCGAACCGCTTTGCAGGGTTGACCTGGACGGGTACCTGAAAAGCGGATTTGCGCTGCTTTACGTGGCATCCGGGGGCAGCGAAGGCTACTTTCTGGAGGTGTTCGAGCGTCTCAAGGGCAGGAAATGCTATATACTGACCAGCGGCGAATCCAATTCCCTGGCGGCGTCCATGGAGATACTCAGCTACATTAACAAACACGGAGGCAGCGGCGAGATACTCCATGGGGACGTAAATGAGATCGCGGGGCGGATCAGCGCGCTCGGGAACGCCCACCGCGCCCTGGCTTTCCTCCGGGGCAGGCGTCTGGGCTGCATAGGCGCGCCTTCCGACTGGCTTATCGCCAGCGATTACTCCGCGGACAAGGTGAGGGAAAAGCTGGGGCTGGGGTTTGTTTCCGTACCCATGGAGGAGCTGCTCGGGGAGATCAAAAAAGACACATACGAGCCCAACGAATACACAGAAAGGTTCAGCCGGCAGGCGTTCGACAGAAACGAGACCGAGAAGGCGCTGTACATTTACGGTGCGCTGAAGCGGATAGTCGACAGATACGGCCTGTGCGGGGTGAGCGTGCGCTGCTTCGATCTGCTGGACACGGTGCATTCCACCGGCTGCCTGGGGCTGTCTATACTGAACGACACGGGGATCTACGCCGCCTGCGAAGGGGACATGCCGTCGCTGCTGTCCATGGCGATACTCGGCAGCGTTACGGGCGAAAGCGGGTTCATGTGCAACCCCAGCCGCTTCGACACCAAGGCGGGCAGCGCGGTGTTCGCCCACTGCACCGTGCCGACCAAGATGCTTAACGGCTTCTGTATGAACACCCACTTCGAATCAGGCATAGGCGCTGCCGTGCAGGGCACGTTCGATGAGGGCGACTGCACCGTTTTCAAGTGCGAGGGCGACCTGTCCCGCTTTTTCGCGAAGGAAGGCAAAATACTGCCCGCGTCCTTTGACGGCATGCTCTGCCGCACCCAGATAAAGGTGGCGCTGGACGATTTCAGCTACTTTTTCACAAATCCCATAAACAACCACCATATAATCTGCAAAGGCAGGCACGCCGCGGAGTTGGAAGCGTTTTTCGGGCTGATCGGCTGACACGGGCTTGCGTAGGCCGGTAACGGAACAAACCGGATGGAATAAAACACGGCGGACGTGAGGACACGTCCGCCGCTTTTATCGTCAGTTTATTCCGCTGTCTGCGCCAGATGATACAGCGCGCAGCTGCCGTCGGAATATGACAGTTCGTATCTTTGGCTGACCGCTTCTGAAATGAAGCCGGGCAGATTCTGCGGTTTCGGCCTGAGTACCAGCCACACGGGGGGATCGTCACGGAAAGTCTGCTCCATTTCTTCGACTATCTCAGGCATGAGGGCGAAATAGTGTTCCTGCCACTGGCAGTACCTAATGCAGGGGAACAGGTCGGAATACAGGTAAAACACCGGAGAAAAGCCGTACAGGTACAGCCGGTCCCTGTCCTCGGTGACCAGGCGGGACACCTCCTGCGCCGAAACGATGTCCCTTCCGGGGGCAGTATAGGACGAGACCGTTTTTTTCAGGCTCTTTATGTGGGTCACGCCGTAGCCCGTGCCTGCCAGGATCACGATCAGCGCCAGGCTGCCGCAGAGCAGCTTTTTCGTGCGCGCCTTCATCCCGGGCGCTGTCACGAAACTGATCTCGCCCATGACTATCAGCGGCAGGGCGAGGGCATAATAGTGGGGATAATTGTTGCCGGATGCGATCGCTGCCAGGGTAAAGGCGGTTCCGAGCACCATAAGCAGCTTCTCGTAAAAGCCATCGCGTCCCATGAACAGCACCAGGCATACGCTCAGCCCCATGATAAGCAGCATCAGGTAATTGGTGGGGTATTCGGCGGAAAACAGGCTGAGTAAGTGGTCGGTCAGGCTCAGTTCGCCCGAGTATTTCATGCCCAGGACCACCACGGCCCGGTAAAACTCGTCTATAAGGCCTTTAGACCAGTAATACATGACGGGCGGGACCATGGTGACGAGCAGTCCGCCGACGAATCCAAGCGCGCAGGGCAGTATCCTGCCCGCCTGCTTTTCCCGTATGAGATACACGACGACCGTCAGTGCCATTGCGCACACCGGGAACGCGTTGGTGACCCTGAGATACGCCATGTACCCCACGCTCGCTCCGAACAGCAGCCCTGCCAGGGGGAAAAACCGGGCTTCCCTGCCTTTTCGGGGCAGCTGTCCCTTGATAAACGCCAGACATACGTACAGGCAGCACATAAGCGGGATGAGCGAGTATTCCTCCACCCGGTTCCCGCCCCAGAACGTGAAGGAGCAGATCGCCACTATGGGCAAAAGCATCAGAAACTTAAGCCCGCGCCTGTTTATGCCGCAGACGGAGAAAATGCGGCTCACGATAAGCAGGCTTATCCACAGGTTTATCACCTGAACCAGGAAAATGCCTGTTTTGCCGTACCGGATAAGCTGTCCCAGATACTGGATAAGGAACATGTACGGGCCTTTCATGTCGAAAAAGTCCCTGTAGGGCAGCAGCCCCCTGGTCATTCCCTTGCCCACCGTCATAAAAAACAGGGAATCGTAGCCGGTGGAATAGGGGAACAGCGGGGACGTGGTCACAGAAAACAGGCAAAGTCCCGCAAAAGACAGCAGCCCCAGCGCCAGTATGTAAAATATGTCCGACCCGCGCCCGGAGCGCTCGGTGCGATTGTTTTCCATAGTAAAACCTGCCTTGGTCAAAAACAGGGGAATCGCTTTCGGGCGATCCCCCTGCCGTAAAATCAGTCTGCCAGAGTCCCCATGGGATCCCAGGGTTCCAGCACGATGGGATCGGTATCCAGCGCGGAGAGCAGCTCCTTGGGCAGGCTGCTCTTCTTTACTACGGCCTGGTACACGTAATCGTCGAACCACTCGTCGTTCATCATGTAGTAGCCCTTGCTTCCCTTTTCGTCGCCCCAGCTGTTCTGGATCTTCCAGCGCACGGGCTTGCCGTACACTTCGTGATAGCCGGTAATGGTCATGGCGTGATTCATGGCGCTCATGCGGTAGTCCAGCTTGTCCTCCTTGGAGCACTTGAACTCCATGCCGCCGAAAATGGGAGAGTAGTCGTTGATGTCGTTGATCAGCGCGCCGGCGGACCTGTCCATGAACCAGCCCACGTCGGAGCCGAACCACACGCTCTCGCCCTCGTCTATGGCCTGCATCACCGTCTTTTTGATGGTGTCCATGTCGGTGTTCAGGTAGCAGATGGGATCGCCTTCCACCACATTGCCCAGGAAGCGCACGGTGTAGCGGCGGCTGTAGGGCTTGTCGTCGGTGGGGGAGTTGATCAGGGATACGTACTCGTCGAAGGGGAAGTTGATGTACTCCTCCCAGAAACTCCTGGGGGTAAGGCCTTCGATCCTGTGGAAGTTCTTGTCCTTGTCGCGGTACTCGAAGTCGAACTTCTCCGGGGGCTCGCCGAAGGCGGCGGTCAGTATGCCATGCACATCGGCCAGGGTGTTGGCATATACCTTCTTAAGCTCCTCTTCGCTCCTGCCTTCCCTGTGCATGCGGCGCAGGATCGCGGCGGCGCGGTTGAGCTTTATGTTAACGGCGCGGTTGACCGAGCGGGTGTTGGAGGACATATAGGTTTCCGGGAAAGCGCTCTTGGGTACCAGGCCGTACTTCTTTACCAGGGCTGCCATCATGTCCCACTGGCCGCCGTCCTGCACGCCGGTGGAGACGATATAGTTGACCAGCCGGTCGTCCTTATACAGGTCAAGGGTCTTCATGACGGAGTCGAGGAAGTAGTTGGCCTTTTCAAGCTTGTCGTAGTAGGCGATGAAATTCTGGGACAGCTCGAACTGGTCCATGTTCAGCTTTTTGTTGGCGATCTCGCGGAACAGGTTCAGCGCCGCGAACAGCCAGCAGCGGCCGGAGTGCATCTGGTTGGTGACGGGCAGCGTCTCCAGCTCGTGATTGAATATGAACATGCCTTCGGCGGCCTTGCGGTTGTCGAATATCACTTCGTCCAGGTTCTGCTTGCCCATGGCCAGGGCGGCGGCCCGCATGGCGGGATTGGCCCTGTAGGCGGCGTTCATCTGCTTAAGCTTGTCGGAACATATGATCATGCTGCACCTCCAAACAATAATATGCCCGAATTATAGCACAAAAAGGGAGAGACTGAGTTAAATAAAAGCAAATTTCGGCGCGTGAGAGGATATAAATGTTGTTTTTGGCTTAAATCATTGCCACGGGAAGGCTAAAGTGCTATAATTAAGCGACATTTGTGTCCGGAGGAACTTAGATGACCATCAAAAAACTGACTTCAGAAGAGATAAAGGCTTCCATACTTGAAAAACTGGAACGCAACTACGGCTGCGACATAACCGACGCGACTCGGGTCCAGATATATGATGCCCTCGCCCAGACGGTAAAGGACGAGGTCATGCGCAGGCGCACCGCTTCCCGCGGCGAGCGCAAAAAGCAGAAATGCAAAAAACTGTATTACCTGTCCGCGGAATTCCTGGTAGGCCGTGCGCTGCACAACAACATGGTATCGCTGGTGAACGAGCAGGCCTACGTGACCGCCCTGCACGAACTGGGGCTGGACGCTTCCCGCATATTCGAGGAAGAGCCGGAACCCGGCCTGGGCAACGGCGGCCTGGGACGCCTGGCGGCCTGCTTTCTGGACAGCCTGACCACCCTAAAGCTGCCCGCCATGGGCTGCACCATAAGGTACGAATACGGCCTGTTCCGCCAGAAGATAGTGGACGGGTACCAGGTGGAAATGCCCGACAACTGGCTGGAGAACGGCTCCATGTGGGAGATCTGCCGTCCCGACCAGACCCAGATGGTGCGCTTCGGCGGCTACGTGGAAAGCTACGACGACAACGGCAAGACCCGCTACCGCCACATGAATTACTCCACCGTCCAGGCAGTGCCTTACGACGTGCCCGTGCTGGGCTATGACAGCTGCATGGTGAACATGTTAAGGTGCTGGTCCGCGAGAGCCAACAAGACGCTGGACATGCAGTCCTTCAACCGCGGCGAGTACACCCGCGCCATAGAGGAAAAGGAACTGGCCGAGGTCATAAGCAAGGTGCTCTATCCCGAGGACAACCACTACGAGGGCAAGGAACTGCGCTTAAAGCAGCAGTACTTCCTGTCCAGCGCGTCTGTGCAGT
>JAGCIC010000018.1 GCA_017648805.1 Clostridia bacterium | reverse complement strand
CTGGAAAACGAGGGGTTCATCAGAAGCAGCAAGATGTTCAAGTACTACGTGCAGTTTTACGGCCTGACCAACAAGCTGCAAAGCGGCGTGTACGACCTTAAAAAGGACATGAGCCTGTCCCAGGTGGCGTCCGCCCTGTCAAGCGGCGAAGCCACCAACGAGCGCACCATCCGCATCATCCCCGGCTGGAACGTGGAGGACATCGCGGACTACCTTAAGCAGGTGGGCGCGATAGCCGACAGGGAGGACTTCCTTAAGGAATGCCGGAACACGGAGGGCTACGTGGGCTATTCCATAGCGCTCATAAACGCCTCCTCCAGCCCCGACATGGTGAAGCGTCCCTACGCCCTGGAAGGCTACCTGGCACCGGATACCTACCGGGTATACCTGACCGCTTCCGCCGCGGACATCTGCCGCACGCTGGTCAGGCAGATGGACAACGTGTACAATTCCTATTTCGACAGCGAAGCCACCTACGACGAGAGCGGGCGCAAGCTTTCCGACGGCATGACTTACGGCGCCAAGGGCGTCACCCTCACCGAGGACGAGGTGCTGATACTCGCCTCCGTGATAGAAAAGGAAGCCTCGTCCCTGGCGGACATGCGCAAGGTGAGCGCGGTGTTCTATAACCGCCTGGCCGCGGGCATGAAGCTGCAGAGCGACCCCACCGTCAAGTACATGACGGGCATCACCCGCCTGGCGCTGACCAGCGAGGACGTCAGGGTCAATACCCCGTACAACACTTACGTGGTGGATGCTCTGCCGGCGGGCCCCATCTGCTCGCCGTCCAAGAACGCGATCAGCGCTGCCATCAATCCGGACGAGAATTACTTAAGCGACAACTACCTGTACTTCTGCGGCGGCGAGCCCGGCACGGGCACGCTGATATTCGCACGCACGAGCGAGGAGCACGACAGGAACGTGGCGGTGTACCGTCCCCTGTGGGAGGCCTACGACCGCCGCGCCCAGGCCCAGGAAGTACAGGCGCGCTGACAGGCAGACTATGACGCGCGGAAGCTCATCCGCGCGGAATATATAGGAGGAAACATCATGGCAAACAAATACGCGGGCACCCAGACCGAAAAGAACCTTGAAGCCGCCTTCGCGGGCGAATCCCAGGCGCGCAACAAGTACACTTACTTCGCTTCCAGGGCCAAGAAGGACGGCTTTGAGCAGATAGCGGAGATATTCCTTAAGACCGCCGAAAACGAGAAGGAGCACGCCAAGCTCTGGTTCAAGGAGCTGGAAGGCATAGGCGACACTTCCGCCAACCTGGCTGCCGCCGCGGACGGGGAGAACTTCGAGTGGACGGACATGTACGAAGGCTTCGCCAAGACCGCCGAGGAAGAGGGCTTCCCGGAGCTGGCCGCCCGTTTCCGTGCCGTGGGGCAGATAGAGAAGACCCACGAGGAACGCTACCGCGCGCTGCTCAAGAACATCGAGATGGCTCAGGTGTTCGCCAAGAGCGAGATCAAGATCTGGGAATGCCGCAACTGCGGCCACATCGTGGTGGGCGAGAAAGCACCCGAGGTGTGCCCCGTGTGCTCCCATCCCCAGAGCTATTTCGAGGTCAGGGCGGAGAACTATTAAGCCGAAAAACGGCGGGGGAGACCCCGCCGTTTTTATTATTCGGACGTTTTATTCCGACAGGCTGCTTATTCCCCTTCTTTCAGCTTTTGAAGCAGGAATTCACGGGCTTTTGAGGGCGGCAGGTGCGCCTGCACGTCCGCGGGGTCGATATAGTCGCCGTTAAGGTGACAGCCCAGCAGCATCTCCACGGTGAACACGTCAAAAATGTGCCGGTCGGTGAACGCGGGCGTTATGTCCGTGTTCATTTTCGTATTCAGGGCGTCGATAATGATTCGGTAGATAAAGTGGTTTTCGCCAAGCAGCTCGCCCACGCGCCCGAGCGAGCGCAGCGATTCCTGCATCTGCGCCACCGTGACCCGCCTTTGGCCGGGGAGCAGCGCCCGGCCGCCGTTCAGTATGTCGTCCGTCGCGCAGCCCAGCATCAGAGCCAGGTCAGGGAGCAGGCTGATGTCCGGCAGGCTTTCGCCCCGCTCCCAGTTGGACACGCTCTGGGCCGTGACACCCAGTCTGTCCCCCGCCTCCTCCTGGGTGAGGCCGTGCCTGAGCCGCCCTTCGCGTATGAACTGTCCTATCCTGACGGTATCGAGTTTCATTGGCTTACCTCCTTTTTTACGGGTCTATTATACCAGAAAGGCGGGCCGGAAGGAACAGACCGGCGCTTGAGACCCGTAAAGCAGCGCTTGAAGTCGCCCGCTGTTGACAGAAACGGCGCCGCGGGGCTAAAATATACGCATCAAAAACAGTTACGGAAAGGCAAATGACATGAGCGAAACGAACCGTCCCGGGCTGTGGCCCGTAATGCTCACCCCGTTTACCGACGACGGCGAGGTGGACTACGCTTCACTGGAAAGGCTGATAGACTGGTATGAAAAGGGCGGCGCCACCGGCCTGTTCGCGGACTGCCAGTCCAGCGAGATATTCTTCCTGAGCCTTAAGGAGAGGGCGGAGATAGCCCGCTTCGTGGTTTCCCACGCCCACGTGCCGGTGATCGCCAGCGGCCACGTGTCGGAAAGCTTCTCCGACCAGCTGGAGGAGCTCAAGCTGATCGCGTCCACGGGTATAGAAGCGCTGATACTCATCACCAACCGGCTGGTCGGCGCGGGCAGACAGGGCGAGAGCATAATGCCCCGTGTAAACGAGATCGCCCGGCAGATACCGGACATCCCCCTGGGCTTTTACGAGTGCCCGTATCCCTTCAAGCGCCTTATCACGCCTGAGGAGCTGGAAATGTGCCGTGACACAGGGCGCTTCCGCTTCATGAAGGACACCTGCTGCGACATAGACACGATAACCCGGCGTCTGAACGTGCTGAAGGGCTCCGAATTCGGGCTCTACAATGCCAACACTACCACGCTGCTGGAAAGCGTGAAGCGCGGCGCGGCGGGCTTCTCCGGAGTGATGCTCTCCTTCCACCCCGCGCTGTACAAACGTATGTTCGAGCTT
>JAGCIC010000189.1 GCA_017648805.1 Clostridia bacterium | reverse complement strand
GCAAATGCTTTCCATTATATTCATATACATTTTGCTTGATTGAAACTGCGCTTTGCTGTATAATATATGTTAGTGTAGTATGGAGTGTAATGCATATGAAGTTTAACAGACGCGTCGTGCTGGCCTCTTCCTCTCCCCGCAGGCGGGAAATACTGGAAAAGCTGGGCATCGCGTTCGACATAATCCCCTCAAACGCCGACGAAAGCGGCGTCACAGGTCGCGCTGACGAGACCGTTATGATCCTCGCCAAACGCAAGGCGGAAAGCGTGGCCGGGAACCTGAACGATTCCCTTGTCATCGGCTGCGACACTCTGGTCGCGCTGGAAAACGACGTTTTCGGCAAACCCGAAAGCACGGCGCAGGCGGAAGAAATGCTTTCCCGCCTGTCCGGGAATACCCACAGGGTGCTCAGCGGGCTGTGCCTGATCGACACCGTGACTGGCGAAACGCGCGTCTCCCGCGAGGAGACCTTTGTCAGTTTCAGGGGGCTTTCGACGGAAGAGATCCGCGCTTATGTCCTGAGCGGCGAGCCCATGGACAAGGCGGGCGCGTACGCCATACAGGGCGGCGCGGGCAGGTTCGTGTCGGAAGTAAACGGATCATATGACAATATAGTGGGCTTCCCAAGTGAACTGTTTTTGCGGGAAGTCCGTCAAATGGGAATACTGGAGGACTAATGGCAGGCATCTCTTTTAGCAGTCTTATCGCAGCCGACCTCGGCAGTGCGTACACATATGTGATGACGGACGAAAAAACCCCCGTCACCAGGTGCCGCAGCGTTGTGATGGTGGACGCCCTGAAAAGCTCGGAGGTCTACGCCGCCGGTGACGACGCCGCGCGCATGAGCGGCCGAAGCGGGCAGGACACGCTTGTGGTCAGCCCCATATCCTACGGCGGGGTGGCGGACAGCGAGCTCGCCGCCATACTGCTGCTCAGCGCCATTGAAAAGAGCGCGGGGCACAGAAAATCTTTGGAAAAATCACGTCTGGCTCTCACCTGCCCCGAAGGAGCAACGAGGGTCGAACGCGCCGCTCTGGCCAACACCGCCCTTCTGGCCGGCGCAAAAAAAGCCGTGATAATCAAGGCTCCCGTGGCCGCCGCCCTGTGCATGCAGCGCAAAATCGACCGGCCCCAGGCCCAGCTTGTGGTGTCAATAGGCGCCAGCGTGACCGAAGTCAGCGTGATATCCTCCTATGCCGTGGTCCTATCCCGCCACATGAAGACGGGTTCCTCGGCCTTCGACAGCGTCATAGTCGACCATGTGCGCAGGAAATACTCCCTGCTGTTGTCCCGTGACGTGGCAAGCGAGCTGAAAGAGCAGCTGGGCAGCGCCACCCGGCCCGACTCGGACGCGTCCCATACCCTGTACGGCAGGAACGTGATCACCGGCAGGCCCGTGAGCGCCAACGTGAGCGCCATGGACGTATTCGAGGCGCTGGAGCGGCCTTTGGAGGAGCTTACCGGCCTGATATCCGACGCGCTGTACAATATCCCCGTCGAATACTCGGGTGACATACTCAAAAACGGCATTAGTCTCACAGGCGGCGGCAGCGAACTGTTCAGCCTTGCCGACAGGCTCAAAAACGACACGCAGCTGGACGTGTACCAAAGCGGCGAGCCCCGTTACGATGCGGTCAGGGGCGCGCTTATGGCAGCGGGAGACGACAGGCTGCTGCGCAGGCTCGAGAACACATATTCCGCATACGAAGTATAACCTTTGAGGTCACAGAAACATGGCAACGCAGAACGCGAGCGCTAAAAAATCAAAAAAACAGAGAAGCCGCCGCATCCGCAGCATCGTGTACACGGTGCTGGTGGTCATTATAGTCTTTACGCTGGTCAGGTACCTGCTGCTGCGCCCCTCCGGAGACATTTCCATAGTCGAGAACGGCGCCGGCACGGTATTCACCCCCGTTCAGAGGGTATTCACCAACATAACCTCTTTCTTCAAAAGCTGGTTCGGCGCGCCTTCGGATTCCAATCTGCAAGATGAGGTGGACGATCTGCGCCAGCAGGTGAACCTGCTTCAGATACAGATCAATTCATACGACGAAGTGATAAGCGAAAACGAGAGGCTCACCACCATGCTGGGCGCCAAAGACGAATACGAGGCGCTCTCTCCCGTATACGCCAAGGTCATCGCCAAGGACACGGGCGTGTGGTTCGAGACATTCACCATAAACAAGGGCCTTAATGACGGCATCGCCCAGAACATGGCCGTGGTCAACGCAAGCGGCCTGATCGGCAGGATCAACACCGTGGGCTACAACTTTTCCACGGTCGTGACTATAATAGACTCCCGTTCCTCCGTAGCCTCGCTCATAGGCCGTACCCGCGACAACGGCATGCTTCAGGGCGTAAGGCAGACGGGAGACAGCCTGAACGAGTGCCGCATGTACTACCTTTCCAATTTGGGCAATGTGCGTATCGGCGACACGGTGTACACCAGCGGGCTGGACAGCCGCTTCCCCAAGGGGCTTCTGATCGGCTCCGTCACTGCCGTGAGCCGTTCCCAGAGCACTTCGGATAAATATGTGTCTGTGCTGCCCGCGGTCGATTTTTCCGCAATAGAGGAAGTGTTCGTATTGCGAGAAATGGTGCAGTCCATCGATGAACTGGAAGCCGTTCCCACGCCCACTCCCAACCCCATCATCACCGCGCAGCCCACGACCACGACCAACATCTACTCTTACACCACGCCTTCCACGGTGGACGACAACGCCATATTCCACTACCCCACCCCGACGCCAGATCCCAACGTGACACCCACTCCCTCTCCCACTCCCAGACCTACGAAGCCCGTGCCTGAGGCCGCGTGGCTTAACGATTAAAGCTATGCGGGCAAGACGCAGGTTATTCTGCATTATCACGACCCTGCTGGCGGTGATACTGGATGCGTCCGTATTGCCGTTCACGGGGCTCAACATGAGTTACGTGCCCAGGCTCTGCCTGGTTAACGCCGCGCTGATAGGCACGGTGCTGGGCGCCACCCAGGGCATCATTTACGGCGCGTTCGCCGGCACGGCGCTGGATATAACCGTGTACCAGCCTGCGGGCGTGACCGCACTTATGTACACCCTGTGCGGGCTCGTGTCAGGTTTCCTCACTCACAGGGTCAGACCCTGGCTGGTCACGCTGGTGCCCAGTCTGAGCGCTTTTCTGCTGTATGAGGCAGGCATGGCGGTGTACACGTACTTTATTACCGGCTTTTTCCCGGGCGGAAAGATAGGCTACGCCCTTATACGCGCGGTAATCTCCCTGGCGCTGACCCAGATACTGTACCTGCCGTACTTACGCGCGCTCAAACCCTCAAAGATCGGCAAAGGCAGACGCCGCTGACAAAAGGAACGGAAAATGAGACAAAAACACCGGGACAGATACATAGTTTTTTGCACCATCCTCGTGCTGTTCGCCGTGGCAATAATCATCCGGCTGTACAGCATGCAGATCGTGCACTCGGATGAGTATGCCGCGCAGGTGGAAAACAAGTCTACCAAAACCATCCGGCTGTACGGCATGCGGGGGACCATTTACGACAAAAACATGATACCCCTGGCCTACGACCAGTCGTCATACAACATCCAGTTTTACCGTGACCCGTCCCGGTCAAGCGACGCGGACAGAGCGGCGTACACCCAGAGCATTTACCAGACCATACTGCTTATAGAATCCAACGGCAAATCCACTCTGGATCCGGCCACGGAATTCTGGATCAGGAGAGATGCCAACGGACAGTGGGAATGGAATCTGGGCACTGACTCCGAAGTTGTCGCCGAGACCCGCGAAAAACAGTGGCGCGGCAACTTTTCCCTTGCCAGCAAGACCCGCTACCCCGTGGATGTCCTGTTTGAAACCCTGTGCCATAACTATTCCATTCCATCGGATCTGAGCGAAGAGTACCAGCTCAAGATACTGGCCATCTGGCAGGCCTCCCGCATGAACAACTACAACTCCACCCCCGTCACCATAGCTTACGACGTGGGTTTTGAGACCGTGGCGGAAGTCGAGGTGCGTTCCCTTGAGCTCGAGGGCATGAGCGTTCAGGAGTCCTCGACCCGCGTGTATCCCTTTGATACCGTCGCCTGCCACGCGGTAGGCTACGTCAGCCGCATAACCACCGCCGACGCTTTGGAAAACTACCGTTCCCAGGGCTACCCAACCGACGCCCACGTAGGCGCCACGGGGCTTGAGTACTCCATGGAAGACCAGCTTTCCCCTTATCTTGCATACAGGCAGGGCGAAAGGGTGGTCGAGATCAACACCAAGGGCGCCGTGGTGCGCGAAATATCCTACTCCGCTCCAACCGACGGCAACTCCGTGGTCACCACAATCGACACCTCCCTGCAGGCGGTCATGGAAAAGGCTCTGGCGGACGTCATAGAAGACATAAACGAAAAGCAGACCCAGATCCTATACGCCCAGACCTCAGAAGGCATAAGATGGAACCAGAGAAAGTCCGCCATCCTGGCCATGTACGCCGAGAACGGCTACGAGATCTCCCTGGCCCAGACCGGCGCCATGGTGGCGCTGGATCCCAACACCGGCCGGGTGCTGGGCATGGCTTCCCATCCCACATTTGACCTGAGCATTTTTGAAGGCGCGTCCGTCGATCCCGGCGGATGGTCCGCCATCGCCGCGGATGCCCGCAACCCCATGTTCAACCGCGCCATCTCCGCCAAAGATACGCCCGGTTCCATATTCAAACTGGTCACTTCGCTGGGCGGGCTCACGGAAGGCGCCATCTCTGTTACCGAAAGGATCTCCGACGGCGGCGATTACGTCCGTGAAGGCACCGACACTTCCCGCGCCCCCAAATGCTGGATAGGCGAAAGCAAACGCTATCTCCACGCCAACCAGACCATCGTCGATGCCATCAAAAACAGCTGCAATTACTTCTTCTATGAAGTCTCATACCGTCTGGGCTCCACCAACCTGACCAAGTGGGCCGCCGCGCTGGGTCTGACCACCAAGACCAATATCGAACTGCCCAGCGAAGCCACCGGTTTCGTGGGCAATCAGTCCATGCTGTACGACCCCGACCGTTCCGTTGAGGACCAGTACACCTACAAGCCCCAGATCG
This sequence comes from Clostridia bacterium, assembly GCA_017648805.1. The sequence goes on along the minus strand of JAGCIC010000189.1, from coordinate 3,345 downwards.
CCGCATCAATGATAAAGCGTTTGCTCCAGCAGGTGGCGGCGGACAGAGGCGTGGAGTACGACGCCCAGTTCCTCGAAGACATCGCCATAGACTTTCTGAACATCGTCATCACTTACGAGACAAAGGCGGAGTGGCTGCCTGCCATAAGGGATATCCTGGTGTACGACTGCAAGATTCCCGCCAACTACGTTTCCAGCCACTTCATGGTCAATACCATAAACACTTACCTGAACGACCTTAAGTGGACCCCTGCCGAGACCATAATGGTGGGCATAGGCCAGTCCATAACCCAGGTGACCCCCATCGCGGTCGCCCGTTACGTGGCTGCCATAGCCAACAACGGCACCGTGTACGACTGTCAGATAGTAGACAAGGTGATCGACGCCAACGGCAACATCGTGCTGGAAAAGCATCCGGTCATAGCCAACCGCATCGTCACCAGCCAGGCCTATTTTGACGCCATACACAAAGGAATGGAAGAAGTTACTTCCACGGAAAACGACGGTACCGCCGCCGAGCAGTTCTCCAAATCCAAATACAAGATCGCAGCTAAAACGGGAACGTCCCAGCGTACTCAGCTGGACCTGGAAAACAACTCCTGGCTGGTGACCTACGCTCCCATCGACGACCCGCAGATAGTGGTCGTGGTCTACATACAGAACGGTTACGCGGGCGCTTACGCGTCCCAGGCGGCCATCACCACCATAGAGTACTATCTTGACTCCCTGAACTATACCGAGAAAAACACCATCGTGGCGGATAACTCCCTTGCGGACTGACAAGAGGCGGATATGGGCAAAACATATGTAGTAACATCGGGAAAAGGCGGCGTGGGCAAGTCCACCGTGGCGCTCAACCTGGCCTATGCCCTGGCCTGCGAAGGGCGCAGAGTGCTTCTGGTGGACATGGACGCGGGGCTCAGGAGTCTCGACCTTATGCTGGGCACGCAGAACGAACTGGTGTTCGACCTGTCCGATGTGCTGGACGGTACCTGCGACGCAGAGCAGGCGATCTTTCCCCTGCATTCCCGGCCCGGCCTTGAGCTTCTGCCCGCCAGCCAGAATTCCGCTTCACTGAATCTCAGGCCCCAGGACATCCGTGCGCTGTTCGGAAAGATAAAAGACCGTTACGACTATATATTTATAGACTGCCCTGCCGGAATAGAGCGCGGCTTCAGGAACGCGGTAGCCGCCGCGGAAAGCGCCATACTGGTGGTCACCCCCGACAACGTCTCCATAAGGGGCGGAGAAAGGACCTATCAGCTGCTCACGGGAGAAGGGCTTGACGACGTGAGCCTCGTGATCAACCGCATCGGCAGGTATCCCGCCGTATCCACGGATGAATGCATCAGCCGGCTGGAACTGCCCGTGCTGGGCTTCATACCCGACGATCCGATGGTCGGCCGCTGCCAGGCCAAAGCCCAGAGCGCACTTCAGGAAGACTGTCCCGCGGGCGACGCACTGGAAAGGATAGCGCTCAGGTTATTGGGGCAGCAGGTGCGCTACAGGATCCCCCACGATTCGATTATCCACCGTTTCAAGACCCATTTCGGAAAGGTTTCCCATGCAAAAGCTGATTAGATGGATACGCCGGTTCTTCCGGCGCAACAGCGTAAAGCAGTTCGTTGCGGACGTAAAAAAGAACCGCTACCGCCCCGGGCTGTATAAAAACTTCGACTGGCCGCTGTTCATACTGGTCATGTTCATATCCCTGTTCGGGGTGGTAGCCATTTTCGCCGCCACGGCGTCCGCTACCGAGACCGAAGTGACAGGGCTAATCAACATACTCACCACCCACTCCACCCGATACCCCACGCTTCAGCTCATCTGGATGGCGCTGGGCACCGGCGTCATGTTCGCGGTAACGCTCCTGGATTACCGGCTATACGGGAAATATCATCAGCTGCTTTACATCGCCAACATAGCCATACTGCTTCTGGTGCTGGGCGTTGAAGCCGGCCGCGGAGGCATGAAGGCGTTCTTTACCATATCCACATCTTCCGCAACGCTCGGCCAGCGCGGTTTTCAGCCCAGCGAATTCGGCAAGTTCATAATGATAATCTGCCTTGCCAAGCTGTTCAGCATGCGCAAGTCGCCCATCAATAACCTTCAGGAGCTCATTCCCACCGCGCTGTATGTTGTCGTGCCCATGGTGCTGGTGTTCCTGCAGCCGGACTTCGGCACCGCCATAGTTTACATGGTCATGTACGTGGTGCTGCTGTATATATCGGGCACCAAAAGAAAGCTCATCTACGGTCTGCTGGCAGTAGCCGTCGCGCTGGCCATACCGCTGTGGTTCTATATAAACACCGCTTCGGATTCCTTCCGCCTGACGCGTATACTCATGTGGCTGAATCCGTCCCAGTACCCCGACGATGCCCGGCAGGTCATAAACGGGCAGATTGCAATAGGCTCCGGCGGCGTGCTGGGAAAAGGCGTAGTCAGCGTGGGTTCTTTCGCGTCTCTGGGCTACATCCCCGATGACCACACGGACTTCTGCTTCGCTATTGTATGCGAAGCCTTCGGCTTTATCGGCGCCATGGTGCTCGTCATCGCTTTCATGGTGTTCCTGGGGCGGCTCATCCATCACGCGCTGCGCACCCAGGACACGTTCGGGGAATATATAATCGTGTGTACCGTCGCCATGTTCATGTTCCATATACTGGAAAACATCTGCATGATACTGGGCATACTCCCCGTTACCGGCATCCCCCTCCCCTTCATCAGCTACGGCGGCTCCAACTATCTGACCAACATGGCTGCGCTGGGGCTTGTGATGAACGTCGTCATGCGCGCCCGTCAAAAACAGCTGGGCGGTCAGGCGCATTATTCCGGAACTCTGTAAATGAAACGATTGATGCGAAAATGGTTCGGCGACAGGGCGTTTTTGGAACGCCTGATGCGCATCACCCTCCCCATATCCCTGCAGAGCTTCATGCTGGCCGCTGTGGCCGCGGCGGACAGCCTTATGCTGGGCAGTCTGGACAGCCGCATGATGAGCGCGGTGAGCCAGGCCACGCAGGTGCAGTTCATACAGAACATGATCATCTCAAGCGTGGTCAGCGGCTGCACCATTCTAGGCGCACAGTATTGGGGCAAGGGCGAGAAGCAGACCGTACGCGACATTTTCTGCGTCACGCTGCGCCTTAACGCACTTATTTCTGTTCTGTTTTTTACAGCCTGCCGCTTCTTCCCCCGGGCGCTGATGACCATTTTCACCAACGAACCGGAACTGCAGGATTTCGGCATCGAATACCTGAAGATCGCCGCGTGGAGTTATCTTCTGACCGGCATAAGCCAGTGCTACCTGGGCGTCATGAAGGTCAGCGAACATCCCCGCGAAGCT
>JAGCIC010000017.1 GCA_017648805.1 Clostridia bacterium | reverse complement strand
GAAGGGGTTGTGGCAGAACTCCAGTTCGCCGCTCTCCTCGCCTATCTCGTACATTGGGAAGTCGATTATCCAGCAGAACTCGTACTTTTCCTTGTCCATATGGCCTTCGCACGCGGCGCCGAAGAACTTGATCATCACGCCCGCCAGCTTCGTGGCCTGGGGACCCGCCGCGACCGCCACCAGGGTGTCGGGGGCCAGGGAGATCAGCTTTCCGAGCTCCTCCTCCTTGCCCGCCAGGAACTTGGCTATGCCGCCCGCCAGCCTGCCTTCGGAGTCGGTCTTGAACCAGTAGCCCTTAACGCCCGCCTGCACTTCGCAGTCGGTGAGCAGCTTTTCGATCTGCTTGCGGGTCAGGGTGCAGTTGCTTATGTCTATGGCCTTTACGGTCTGCCCTCTTAACGCCTCCATCTCGCACTCGGCGAACAGGGGGCTTATGTCCTTGCAGGTCAGGTCGATCCTGAAGTCGGGCTTGTCGCTGCCGTAGGTATTGAGCGCGTCGGTGTAGCTGATGCGTCTGAAGGGCGCTTCGGAAGCGGCGGAATACTTGCCGTATTTGGCGAAAATGGGCGGCAGCACCTTTTCGATCACGCCGAACACGTCCTCCTTGCCCGCGAAGGACATTTCCATATCCAGCTGGTAGAACTCGCCGGGGCTGCGGTCGCCGCGGGCGTCCTCGTCGCGGAAGCAGGGCGCGATCTGGAAATACCTGTCGAAGCCGCTGGCCATGAGCAGCTGCTTGAACTGCTGGGGCGCCTGGGGCAGGGCGTAGAACTTGCCGGGGTGCTTTCTCGCGGGCACCAGGTAGTCGCGGGCGCCTTCGGGGGAAGAGGCGGTAAGTATGGGCGTGGTGATCTCAAGGAAGCCTTCATTAAGCATGGCGCTCCTTAACGCGCTCACCACGTTGCAGCGCAGCACTATGTTCTGCTTGACCTGGGGGTTCCTGAGGTCAAGATAGCGGTACTTGAGGCGCTGGATCTCGTCCGCCTCGCGGGAACGGTTGATCTCGAAGGGCAGCTGGTTGTAGCGGCAGCGGCCCAGCACCTCTATCTTGTCGGGCACCACTTCGATCTCGCCCGTGGGGATCTTGGGGTTTTTGTTGGAGCGTTCCCGCACCGTGCCCTCTATGGCGATGGTGCTCTCCTTGTTGAGCTCCAGCACCTGCTTAAGCAGGCTTTCGTCCTCCACCACCAGCTGTGTGGTGCCGAAAAAGTCCCTGAGTATCACGAAGGCCAGGCTCTGCCCCACTTCGCGGACGTTCTCCATCCAGCCCACCAGTCTCACGCGCTTGCCCGCGTCGGCCAGGCGCAGCTCGTTCAAGTTGTGCGTGCGCATCTGTGTCATTTTATTCTGATTCCTTTCGGTATTTATTTGACCTTTTTCTCAAGCTTCACGAAGCACCAGGGCCACGCGAACAGCGCCGCGAAGCAGGTAACGAAGTATCTGGCGATGCCGCCCGCCTGCTCTCCCATCAGAGCGTTCAGGGGCGATTTCGTCAGTTTCAGCAGCGCCAGCACTATCACCAGGCCGACCGCCGCCCTGATGATGCCGTAAACCGGCTTTTCGGGCTTTTCGAACTTCACCAGCCGCCGCTCCATCAGCCAGCCCGCCGCCATGCCGCCTATCGCGCCGATCATCTTGAATATGTCCAGCGTGTTGGCGTTTATGGTCTCGGGGGTGTCGCCTTCGGGGAACGACCTGAACAGGGCGGTCAGCAGCGTCACGGCGCCCACGAGCGCCACGCACGCGATCACCCACACGTCCTTTTCGGGATGCGCTTCCAGCCACGCGGCCAGGCGGTCCATGGCGAATATCAGCACTATGGAGATCACAAGGCTCACCAGCACGTCCTGGGGCGTATGCACGCCCAGGTACACGCGGCTTATGCCCACCAGCGCCACCAGCACCCAGGCAATGAGCTTCCAGTACCATTTCACGCCCTTTTCGTGGGCCAGCCCGCCGTAAGCGGCGGCGGCGTTGGCGGTGTGCCCGCTGGGGAAGGAATAGCCCGCGGCGTCCTCCAGCGCTCCCTCCACGGGTTTATACTCGCCCTCGTACCTCACCCAGGGGCGGCGCACCGTGAAGACTATCTTGAGCAGCTGGTTTATGAGCAGCCCGCTCATCATGGTCAGCAGCATACGGTTGCCGAAGCGCCTGGAAAGGCACCAGTAGGCGATGCAGATCAGGCCTACCGCGACCGTCTCGCTGCCCAGGAAGGTGATGAGCGACATCACTCTGTCAAGGAACGGGGCACGTATGCCCTCGAACCATTTAAGCACCGCTAAATCCATAATCCTGTCCTTTCAAAGCTCGTTATCGAATGATCCGAGGCTGTTTTCAGCGCTTCCCACTCGTCCCGGTTCACCGGGTCGTACACGCACACCGTGCGAAAGCCCGCCCTCTTCGCTCCCGTTATGCCGGAAAGTATGTCCTCGAACACCGCGCAGTCTTTAGGCCCGAGCCCCATACGCTCCGCGGCCAGGCGGTACACACGGCCGGTGGATTTGCTTTCCCCCGTCTCGTCCGTGGTGGCAACGGCGGAAAAGAGTTCCCACACCCCGTTGCGCTTCAGGCAGGGCACGAACAGTTCCTCCCGCGACGTGGTGGCTACGGCGAGCTTTATTCCCCGGTCAGCCAGACGGCGCAGGTATTCCCCCGCTCCGGGCTTTAACGGCACCGACAGGGCGTATTCGTCCGCCACGTCTTTTTGCCACTCCATCGCGATCTCTTCCGGCGGCTCGACGAGCCCCAGCAGGTCTTTGGTGTAGCGGGCGGTGTCGATAAAGCTCATG
>JAGCIC010000188.1 GCA_017648805.1 Clostridia bacterium | reverse complement strand
GCGCAAGCTCAATTTCTTCGTATGCTGTTTCCTGGCGGTCATGCTGGGCTTCGGGGGGATATTCCTGATGCTGTTTTCCCCGAAACAGTCCACGGTCAGCGAAAAGGAAAGGCGCATGCTGACGGCGTTCCCGGAAGCGAACGGGGCTACGCTTTTGTCCGGCGATTTCCAGACGGGGCTGGACGACTTTCTCAGCGACAACTTTATAGGCCGCGACCGGGCGATAGACCTTACCGAAAGCCTTACCGAGGCGCTGAGCGTGCTCTCCGAGGACGAGCGCATGGCGCTGGAAACAGCCGAGATGGAAAAGGCGCTGGAAGCGGAAGCGGCGCTCAACGCGCTGAAGGCGCAGCAGGCCTCCGAACCCGAATCTGAGCAGCCGTCAGAAGACGGGTCTGCCCAACCGGACGAAACGCCGCAGGATGACGGGGCTGAGGACTGGGGGAGCGATTTCTCGGACGAACCTTTGCCCGAAGAGACGGAGCTGCCCGAGGACGACGACGGAGGCGAGGAAGAGAAGGCGGGCACTTACATAAACGAAAAGCTCACCAAGACCAACGCCTACATGTGGTTCGAGGACAGGGAGGGGCGGCTGGAGGTCAGGTATACATATCCCAGGGACAAGATCAACACCTTCGCCCAGACGCTTAAGCTAATACGCCAGAACCTGCCCGAGGACGGCACGGTGCACTTCGTGGTGTCGCCGCTGGCTTCACAGGGCAACGAACTGCGCGGCAGCAGCAAGTACGTGGGCTGGGGCTCGTCGGTGGAGACCGCGCTTACGGAAGCGCTGGACGGCGCGGAAGGTATATACGTGTACTCCGCCTGGGACCTGCTGGAACCTCACGTTAAGGGCAAGACGCGCATGTTTTACGTGACCGACCATCACTGGACGGCGGAAGCCACGTATATAGTCACTTCGGAGATGTTCAGGGCGCAGAACCTGCCGGTGATTCCTTATGAGGACTATACTTACAAGGCGGTTGTCTCTGCGAACACGACCGATAAAGGCCAGCACGACACGTTTAACGCGCTGTACCCGATGTACCCTACCGAGGCGTGCATGATCGGTCCCAATTACCGCAAAAAGATCGAAGCGATGGCATACGGCAACCACAACTACGGCGTGTTCTGCAACGGAAAGCTCAAGACCTGGCCCTGGAAGAAGATATACTCCAATGCCGGCACCGGACGGAACTGCCTGGTGATCGCCGACAGCTTCGGAGAGGCGCTGGCGCCCTGGCTGTTCGCCTATTACGACGAGGTGAACATGGTGGATTTCCGAAACGGCGCCTACGACCGCAAGGCGGCGGGCGGCTACATAAAGGACAACATCAAGCGCTACAATATAAGCGATGTGTACGTGGTCTGCTCCACCGCCAACGACACCCGCAAGAACAACGTGATCTACTGGATGCGCAAGTATCTGGGCTATTAGGGGGCGGATATGGCGAACAAAGGCGACAGGCGGGCGAAACAGCGCCGCCTGAAAGCTAAAAAGCAGGCACGGGGACTGCTGACCGCGGCGATAGTACTGGCGGTAGCCGTATTCGCGCTCATGTGCGTATACATGGTGATGCGCCCTGCCATATATCTGAGCCGTGCAGACCGTATGACCGCCCGGGGCCGGACCGACGAGGCGCTCAAGGTCATCGACAGGGCGCAGGAACTGGGCGCAAGCGCCGAAGCGGCGGACAAAAGCCGGCTCAAAGCAGCGGTAAAACTGCTTGCCGGAGAAAACTACCGTGAAGCCAAGGCATTGGCGGAAGACATAAGCGCCGAAGGTGCGGGCGAAATCATAAACGAAGCGGACTACTTCCTGGCTGTGGAAGAGATGGAAAACGGCGGGTTTGCCCACGCAGCCGGCGAGTTTTCACGCCTGGGGGACTACCGCGACTGCCCCGACAGATATACCCTGTGCATGGTAATAAACGCGGTGAACGAGTATGAGACCGGGGACAAAAAGGCCGCGCTTGAGATGCTGGCAGGCATAACGGCTTCGGAGGACTACATAGACCGGGCTTTGGCGTACGTGAGCAAAAGCTACCTGCAGGCGGACGGGGAACTTACTAAGGAAAACATAATCCACCTAAAGCAGGTCAGGCAGGAGCTGTCCGACGGAGCGGAGGACCTGGGCTACGTGGCCGCGGGGCTGCGCCACAGCCTTATGGTCCGTATGGACGGCACGGTGCTCTCCTGCGGGGACAATTCCAAGGGGCAGACGGAAACCGGCGACTGGGCGGACATCGTGATGGTGGCGGCGGGCTACTACCACTCCGCGGGACTTAAAAAGGACGGAACCGTGGTGGCTGTGGGCGACAATTCCGTGGGTCAATTAAAGGTGGAAGGCTGGAAAAACGTGGTGAAGATCGCCTGTGCCGCCTATAACACCGTAGGCATCACCAAGGACGGAACTGTGCTTATCGCGGGGAAGAATGCCTCATCCGGCGGTAAATTCACCGGAATGAACCTCATCGCGGGGGGCGGATACTCCGTGACGGCCTCGGGCGCGGGAGGGCAAGTGGTGTCAACCCATAGAGGCGTGACCCAGACTGCCCAGACGGCGGTATACCGCCAGATCAGCTGCTTTGACAGCGTGTTCGCGGGTATCACCACCCAGGGCAAGGCCGTGATAGGCCTGGAAGATGCGCCCGACTGGACGGATATCGTGTTCATCCAGGCCGGACGCACGGGCATTGCGGCTCTGGACAAAGACGGGAAGATACTCACGCACTTCTACCGCCCCTCCTTCGACGTGGGTGTGGATCAGGACATGGGCGCGGCGCAGTTTTCAATGGGGGCACGGCACCTGGTGGCGCTCATGCGGGACGGCAGCGTAAAGGCATGGGGAGAAAACACTTACGGACAGCTTAACGTGGAAGGCTGGGAAAGGTAAACAGGAAAGGCAAATATGGAAAAGATCAAAATCACCTTTTTTGACGCAAAGGATTACGACAGAGAAGCTTTCGAGAACGCTCCCGGACGGGAAAACTTTGACATCAGTTATTTCGACACATAATTGAGCCCCGACACCTGCCGCCTGGCGGAAGGGGCGCAGGCGGTATGCGTGTTCGTGAACGACCGGGTGGACGGGGAAGTCATAGACCGCTTGAGCGCCATGGGCGTAAAACTGGTGGCGTTAAGGTGCGCGGGTTACAACAACGTGGAGATCGAAAAAGCGTATAAAAAACTCCATGTTGTGAGAGTGCCCGCCTATTCTCCCTACGCGGTTGCGGAACACGCAATGGCGCTGCTTCTGACATCTATCCGCCGCATACACAAGGCGTATATAAGGACCAGGGACTTTAACTTCTCCCTGAACGGGCTCACGGGCTTCGACCTGCACGGCAAGACGGTGGGCATTGTGGGCACAGGCAAGATCGGCCGCGTGTTCGCGGACATCTGCAGGGGTTTCGGCATGCGGGTGATAGGCTTCGACAAGTTCCCCGCCCCCAACGCGGGCATAGAGTATGTCACGCTGGAAGAGTTATGGAAGCAAAGCGACATAATCTCCTTCCACTGCCCGCTGACCGACGAGAACATGCATATGGTCAACGCCGGGACGATAGGAATGATGAAAAAGGGCGTGGTGCTCATAAACACCTCCCGCGGCGGATTGATAGACAGCGAGGCGCTGCTGGAGGGCATAAAGAGCCGGCAGGTGGGCGCGGCGTGCCTGGATGTGTACGAGGAGGAAGCGGATGTGTTCTTCCACGACTTTTCCGGCCACATCGTGTCCGACGACACACTGGCGCGGCTGATCTCCATGCCCAACGTGATCATCACCAGCCACCAGGCATTCCTTACCAAAGAAGCGCTGGGCAACATTGCCAAGACCACGCTTGAAAACATATCCGACATGCTCGAAAACGGGTTCAGCGCCAACGAGATCTGCTATAAATGCGACAAACTCGCTTCCTGCGCGCAGAAACACACGGGGAAGTGCTTCTGACACAGCCTGAGAACGGCTCTGATCATATAAAGCAGCTGAGGGCAAGAACAATGATAAACGACCCGGCCTGCCGTTTTGCGGCACGCCGGGTTTTGATTTACGGATATATACTATGCTCGGTGCGGATTACAGCGTGAAGTCGAACATGCGCAGCACGTCCATCCAGTCGTCGGCTTCGTATTCGACAGAGGCGGCGCCGGTATGCTTTACGCCGGGGTAGGCGGAAGCGTTTCTGGCGCGGAAGTGCTCCTTAAAGGAGATCTCGACTTTGAAATGCTCCGGCAGGGGGAACATGCAGTCGCACGCGGGCTTTTTGAGGGCGCGGACGGCGGCCTCTTTTATCAGCTTCAGCGCTTTGTTGGGGTGGATGGAGATGGAGCCGCGCCCGCGTCCTTCGCTGACCGCCACGGTCTCGATATTGGGATTTATTGCTTTCATCCACTCGCACAGCCCCCTGTCGCCGGTCACCAGCCTTACGGGAACGCCGAAATACGCGGCGGTCAGGCTGTTTATCATGAGTTCCGGGGCGATAAGCCCGTTTATCTTCACGTAGTTGTTTTTGGTGTTCATGGTGTGGGACAGGGGGTTGGTGTCCATGCCCGCACCGGAATGATAACCGGTAAAGAACACGCCGTCAAAGTCCTTTTCGAGTCCCGCCATCATGCTCATCATGTCGCTGGCCCAGCCCCGGAAGATGCGTACTTCTTCGGGCAAAAGAGCGGGGATCAGGTTGCAGGCGCTGTCGTGGGCATCCTTGACCAGTATCTCTGAGCAGCCCGCCTCTATGGCGCCTTCGCAGGCGGCTGCCACTTCTTTGCTCATCTGCTGCTGAAAATAGGGATAGCGGGAGTGGCCGTTCTCGGTCTCGTCCCAGAGGGTGATGCCGGTGGTGCCTTCGATGTCGGCGGAGATAAACAGCTTCATGGCGCTAAATCCTTTCTGTTCGTTCAGTTGGTTTCGCTATAGTATTCCCCGAATATCGCGTCCTTAAGGACGGTAAACAGGTCCTCCCGCTTCATTCCGGCGGCCTTGCCGTCCACGCTGCACGCCCTTACGCAGGGGGCGGTGGAACTGGAGGTGATGATCTCGTCCGCTTTGAACAGCTTGTCTTTGGTGAAGGGCGTTTCGCTTACGGGTATGCCGAGCCGCCCGCAGGCCCGTATCAGGTGCGCCCGGGCGATGCCGGGCAGGATCAGGTTGTCGGCAGGCGCGGTAAAGAAAGTGCCGTCCTTTATTATGTGCACGTTGCTGTGGGAGCACTCCGTGACCCGCCCGCCGGGACGTACGAAAACGCACTCGTAGCAGCCCGCCCGCCGCGCCTTTTCGTTGGCCATGACGGAGGGGATCAGGTTCAGAGTCTTGATGTTGCAGTGGAAAAAGCGGGTGTCCTCGTCCGTTATGAGGCTCACGGGCGCTTCGGCGGTGTTTATCTTCTTGGGGCGCAGCGTGATCCAGAGGTTGGCGGGGCCGTCCGGGAAGGCATGCTGCCTGGGACCGCCGCCCCGGGTGACCTGGCAGTACACCATAAGGTCTCCCGTGTCCATCTTATGCACAAGCTCGTCAAGTATGGCCTTGAGTTTTGCCTTGGAGACGGGGATGTTTATCTCCAGCATGCCCGCAGAGCGGTACAGCCGGTCCACGTGCTCGTCTATCGCGAAAATGTGATAGTTCCGGCACATGCCCGCTTCGTACACGCCGTCCCCGAACCAGCACGCCCGGTCGTTCATGGGCACGGTCATTTCACCGAGCTCGCCTATCTTGCCGTTGTAGTATCCCAGTTCTTTCATGATCTTTTCTCCTTCAAGAATTCCCGCAGGGAGGGTACTTTCTTGCCGCTCAGTGACATATCCGCTTCCGCGTTCCACATGGACTGGAGTATCGCTTCCTCCGCGCATTCCCCGGCGGCCCGGAAGGGGAGGTTCATTTTGTCCTCTCTGAGCACCGTCTGGGTGAGGAAACTGTCCGAGCAGGCTTTGGGCCGGACGGTGGTGAAGCCTACGCATATTTCCCCGCTGCCGTGACCTATGTAGGAACCCAGGCGCGCCATGCCCACAGACGTGCGTCTGATCACCCGCTTGAGCTGCCGGGCGGATAGGGGAAGGTCGGTGGCGAGTATCAGTATTATGCTGCCCCGGTCGGATTCCGCCAGCCCGGGAGGCAGAGCCGTCAAACGGAAGTCCTCCGCCGCGCCGTAATTGCTCTGCACCAGCACGCCCAGAGTGAAGGTTTTCCCGTCTATCTCCATGAGCCGGGAGGAAGAGCCTATGCCGCCTTTCACGCCGTAACAGGTGGTGCCCCGGCCTGCGCCCACCGCGCCCTGCTTAAAATCGGCAGCGGCGCTGTGTATGGAGGCAAATACTTCCTTTTCGCCCACGGGACGCCGGGCGATGTCGCTCAAACGGCTGTCGTTGCACTCGCAGACCACGGGATTCACGGAAGCGAGATCAACGCCGTCTTCCCGGCACAGGCCGATCATATATGAGACCATGGCGTCGTGCACCTTGCCCACATTCAGGGTGTTGGTGAGGGCGATGGGCGTCTCCAGCGTGCCCAGTTCGTCCACTTGCACCAGCCCCAGGGTCTTGCCGTAGCCGTTGAACACGCAGGACGCGGCGATGAGTTTTTCGGTGAACGGGTTTCTCGGGGGAGGCATCACTACGGTGACACCGGTGTGGCAGTCTCCTTCGTCCACGGTACAGTGACCCACACGTACGCCGGGCACGTCGCTTATAAGGTTCCTCTCCCCGTGGCGCAGTTTGCCTACGGCCATGTTCATGGCGGCACCTCCGTATCAAATATACGCATCAGTATACAACAAAACTCGCAAAATGAAAAGTATGCGTACGCAGAAACAGCGCCGGATCTGCGGTTTTTTCGCCGTTTTCGGCAGATACGGACGGCACTTCCGCCGATATTCTGCGGGACAGAGCTGCCATTCGGCTTTCATAAAAACAACACTGACGGTATATTGCAAAAAAATGGGGACTATTTTTGTGCAATAATGTAGACTTTATGAAACGGCTGTGATATAATACGCGTTGTGGCCGAAAAGAACGGCCGCGTGTCAGTTTAAGCGAACTGAATGCGAAACACGGCGAAGGGAGGCGGGGCATAAGCCCGCTTCAGCCCCCGCGACGGATGATCGGTGAGGTAGTTTTATGACGGACAGGCAGCAGGGCGCATACGCGATAAAGCCGAAGCCCCGACGCAAACTCTCCCTGCGCATAAGGGACAACTGGCAGATGTACGTATTTCTGTCCATTCCCCTGGCGTGGCTGCTCTTGTTCAAATATGAGCCCATGTACGGCACCATTATCGCCTTCAAAAAAATACGATATAAACGAAGGCATACTGGGTTCCCGATGGGTCGGGTTCGTAAACTTTATAGAGTTTTTCAAATCGTATCAGTTTGAACGGGTGGTTGGCAACACCCTGTACTTGTCCGTGGTGCAGATGGTGCTCACGTTCCCGATACCCATCATATTCGCGCTGATGCTCAACTCGGTTATCTCCCGCAAGTACAAAAGCGCCGTTGAGAACATCACATACATGCCCCACTTCATTTCCACGGTGGTGCTGGTCGGTATAATCAACCGCGTGCTCGACATCAACACCGGCATGATAAACAACGTGCTCGCTTATTTCAAGCTCAATTTCGACAGCAACCTATTCATAGGCGGCCCCAATTTCCGCATGCTGTACATACTGTCCGGAGTGTGGCAGTCCACCGGCTGGGGCTCCATAATATACATGGCGGCCTTGTCGAGCGTGGATCCGGAGCTGCATGAGGCCGCCACCATAGACGGCGCAAGCCGCTTGAAGCGCGTGTGGTACATAGACCTGCCCACCATAATCCCCACCATCGCCATCACGTTGATTCTGCGCTGCGGTTCGCTCATGTCAATAGGCTTCGACAAGGCGTATCTTATGCAGAACGACACCAACCTGGTGGCCAGCGAAGTTATCTCCACATATGTATACAAGGTGGGTCTTACCGCGGCCAACGGTCCCAGCAACGCCAGCTATGCCACCGCCATAGGCATGTTCAACTCGGTGGTGAATCTGCTGGCGCTGCTGACGGTCAACAAGATTGCCGACAAGGTCAGCGGCAGCGGTCTGTGGTAAGGAGGCGGGAACATGACGAATAAGACTGTGACCGCCGATAAACGGACGGCAAACAACGCTATAAGGATCTCGACGGGCGACAAGGCGTACTATACCATAGTGTACACGATGCTGGGGCTGTTTACGCTGCTGATAATAATGCCCCTTATAAACGTCGTAGCCAATTCGTTCTCCTCCCAGGACGCGGTGGCGTTCGGCTGGGTCACCTTCTGGCCGATAGACTTCACGTTCAAGGGCTATCAGGCCGTGTTTGACTACAAGGGCATATGGACCGCTTACGGCAACACGTTTATTTACGCGATTTTGGGCACGGCGATCAATCTGTCCATGACCATGATCTGCGCCTATCCGCTGGCCAGAAAGAGCATCCCCGGCCACGGCTTCATAACGGGCCTGTTCATGTTCACCATGTTTTTCGGCGGCGGCACCATACCCAACTACATACTGGTCAGGACGCTGGGACTCATGAACACCAGAACTGCCATGATAATTCCCGGAGCGATGAGTGTGTACAACATGATAATCGCCCGCACGTTCATAAACAACATCCCATCCGAACTGGAGGAAGCCGCCAAGATAGACGGATGCTCGGACTTCAAATACTTTTTCAACATGGTGCTGCCCCTGTCCGGTACGGTCATGGCGGTGCTGGCGCTGTATTACGCCGTGGGCCACTGGAATGACTACTTTACTGCTTTTCTGTACCTAAAGGATCAGGACAAGATGCCCCTGCAGATGGTTCTGCGGGCCATACTGATCAAGAACTCATTCAATACCGAGGCGCTGGCGTCTTCGGCTCAGGAACTGCTTTACAACCAGTCGCTGCAGGACCTGCTCAAGTACTGCTTCATAGTGGTGTCCACCCTGCCCATACTGGTGCTGTATCCCTTCGTTAAGAAGTACTTCGTCAAAGGCGTCATGATAGGCGCCGTAAAGGGCTGATTCAAGCGGGATGCGTTCCCGTTGAATAAATACTAAGGAGGTTTCGCAAATGAAACACAGCAAACTGCTTTGCCTGGTGCTGGCACTTGTGTTCGTGCTGGGGTTGGCAGCTCCCGCCATGGCCGACGGCCTGTCTGCCGCGGGCGAGTACCCCATCTGGACCGGCGACGAGCCCTATGTGCTCAAAGTGCTGGTTGCGCCTAACGCCCAGGTGACCGACTGGGACGACAACACCTTCACCAAGTGGGTGGAAGAGAAGTGCAACGTAGATCTGCAGTTCGAGTTCCTTCCCGATGTCAACCCCAAGG
>JAGCIC010000187.1 GCA_017648805.1 Clostridia bacterium | reverse complement strand
GGACGTCATTGGTCGATGGTCGCAGCCATAAGGCGACCGGTAGCTGTCAGCTCTTAGCTTGTAGCTGCCGGAACGCGCTGCGCGCGGTCATTGGTCGGTGGTCATGGTCGTCGCCAAAGGGCGACAAAATTCGTCTTCTGCCGTAACCTCATTTCACGCGTCATCGCGAGGCTTGTTCTGCAAGCCGCGGCGATCCGTTCCTTATTCGATGCAAGTACGGATTGCCACACTCGCTTTGACGAACGCTCATGGCTCTTTGCGTCCACCGGACGCAAATTCACTCCCGCTTTTACGGAACGCTCGCGACCCATGTGGCGTTCGCGGCTCTGAAGCCCACTGGGCTTCCATTCACTCCTGCTCGCGCATTCGCAATGACGCGGAAAAACGCCGCGTTTTTTTATCAAAAATGGGGTGGAAATCCCTTATTGAAATGAATCCCCGATTCATTTCAATCAATAGTCAGCCGCGCGCCCAGCAGTGCTGCGGCGCGTTCGGCACGGGCGAACTCCGATTCGGGCAGGCGGCAGCCCTCCGGCACGGCCAGCGTGACCAGCGGGGTGTTGTATCTGATTATAAGCTCCGAGAGCGCTCCTGTCAAATCTCCCTTCACGGGGCACAGCGCGGCCAGGCGCCCGTCCTCCCCGTAAAACAGGGCAGTGGGGCAGGGGCGGGAACGCAGCTTCCGGGTGAGCGCGCGGGCGTTTTCCGGGGAGGGGAGGGGCGCGTTTTTCCGGCATTCCCGGTAGGCGTCCACGCACGCGGCAAGCGCCCTGAGCTTTTGGGCGCAGGCAGGGGAGAGGCCGGTTTTTTCCATACCGGACGCGTCCGTACCGAGCGCCCCGCAGAGCGTACCGGCAGGATCCGTCAGCGCGTGGGCAAGGGAGTTGACGTCCCGCCGCGGGATCAGGGAATACAGTATCAGCTCCATGGCCTCGTGGGGCGCGAAGGAGGCGAGCCCGCCCCGGGCGTAGGCGTTTTTCAGCCGCGCCCTGTGGCCGGAATGGTCGGGCGTTTGAGCGTTCTGGTCGTGTATCGGCATAATATCGTCCTGTTCAGGGTCTATGGCTGACATGGAGAGGGGGTTATAAGTCCGCGCCGGGGTATCGGTACGTGAAGCCGTTGTTTTTGTAGTATTCTTCCGCATAAGAGCCTTCGTCGACAGTGAAAACGAGCTCTTCGCTGCGGTAGGAAAACGCCCGGTCGCCTATGCCCGTCACGCTGTCGGGTATAGTCACGGAAGTAAGCTCATAATAACAGGAAATGGCGTCGTTGCCTATTCCGGTCACTGTATACCCGTCAAGCTGTGACGGTATCTCCGGTACATCAACTTGTCTGTCATCGTAGCACGTTATCTCCGCCGTGCCGTCGTCGAGCACGATGTATTCCCGGTCACCGCTTGTTTCCGCCGGGGTGCGGGGCGTGTAATCACAATCCCATGCGTCTTCTGCCGGCGCGTGAACGGCGAAAAGAAATATCAGCGCCGCGAGCACGGCAAACAGTTTTTTCACGGGCATTTCCTCCTTTCGCGGGGAATGAGGTGCGGGGAACGGGATACGGGCAAGGGTGCCTGCTGCTTCTTCGGGCGTTATGCCGTTTAGACGGCATGCCTGCGCGTTTGGTCACTTCATCTGAAGCAGCGCTTCCGCCGCCTGTTCCGCCGCCGGAAGGTCGGGGTGCCCGGTAAGCTTTTCCACGGCGCGGAAGGGGCGCAGGGGCGCCTTAATCAGTATTCTGAGCGCACCCTCGGGCAGTATCCGCGCGCCCGGGCGGCAGGCAGGGCACACGCAGCCCTCCAGCGGCAGGTAGCCCAGGGGCGTCTCCTCCGAAGTCTTCCCGCAGATGCCGCAGCGGGAAAAGTCCGGCAGCATGCCAAGTATTCGGCTAAGTTTGACCGTGAACATGAAGTCCACCTGCCTTACGTCCAACCCCGAATAACTCAGGTAGCTCAGCGCGTCCAGCGCCAGACGCAGTATGTCCCCCTGGGGCGCGTCCTGCAGGCTCACCTTTTCCAGGGTCCTCAGCCACCCGGCGCCTGCGGTCAGGCGGTCCATGTCCTCGCGCAGGGGCAAAAACGCCTCCGTGGGGCGGAAGGCGGTGACGGACACGCGCTCGTTCGCGCGGTAAAGCTGCGCCTGGCCCGCCATGAAGGGCTCCGAGGCGCTGATGAGCTCGCTTTTGGGGCGGCGGCAGCCGCGCACCACCGCGTCCACCCGGCCGATCTCGTCGGTGAGCAGGGTGACCATGCGGTCGTAGTCTTTGTAATTTGCCCGCCTTAATACCAGGCAGTTGACGGAGATGTTTCGGTCCATTGTGATAAAGATGTCAGTTTTCGGTGTCTGAATACTTGAACTTCAGCCCGTTTTCCCTGCAATAGTTTTCCGCGTAGGAATCTTTTTCCACGGTCAGCGTAAGCCACTGTCCGCAATTGTAAAACGCATTGTCGCCTATGCTCGTCACGCCCTCCGGGATCGTCAGGCAGTTCAGGCGCCGGCATTCGGAAAACGCCATGCTGCCTATGCTTTTAACGCTGCCCGGGATGGTGACTAAGGTCAGGCTGTAGCAATCCGAAAACGCGCCGTCGCCTATGACTTCGACACCTTCGGGGAGTGACACGGCTTTGAGAGCGCTGTTTGAAAACGCGCCGGGACCGATCTCGGTCAGCCCTTCGGGCAGGGTCACCGCAACAAGGCTCCTGCAGCCTGCGAACGCCCTGCCGCCGATCGCCCGCGTCCCCGCGGGTACGGAGTATTCCTCGCGCTTGAGCGCGCAGGGATAGGTGACCAGCCGGCGGTCGGACGTGCTGAACAGCACCCCGTCCTTCATCTCAAAACAAGCGTTTTCCGGCGAAACGGATATGTCTTTCAGCCTTATGCAGCTCTCGAACGGGTTTTGTCCCATTTCCCTCACTCCGGCGGGAACGGTCACCCGCGCGAGCCGATCGCAGCTCAAAAACGCGCCGTCGCCGATATACGTCACGCCTTCGGGCAGGGTGAAGGAAGTGAGACCCGGGCAGACGGCAAACGCTTTTGCGCCTATATGGGCCACGCTGTCCGGCAGGGAAACCTTTTCAAGCTGCCCGCACCCAAAAAATGCGTAATCTCCTATGGTTTTCACGCCCTCCGGCAGGGTGACGGAGGATATGGGGAAGACCCCGCTGAACGCCCTTTCCCCGACGGAGGACACCCTGCGCGCGCCTATCCCGGAGGGAACGGAAGGGTCTCCCGTATTGCCGCGGTAAACGGCGATCTCCGCCGTGCCGTCCGGAAGCACGCGGTATTCCCAGTCTCCGACCGAGAACGTCTCCTCCCTGCGCGCGCAGCCGCACAGCAGTATTGCCAGGGCAAAGATCAGAACAGCCAGTCGCTTCATTTGTGATTCCTTTGAAAGTGGTAGGCGGGGGAGGGGAGTACGGTCTATTCCGTCAGCGTATACCCCAGCGTCCTTAAGTCGTCCTTGCGGTCGCGCCAGTTTTCGCGCACCTTCACCCAGAGTTTAAGGTCCACCTTTTTGCCCAGCAGCTTTTCCATATCCAGCCGGGCGTCGCGGCCTATCTTTCCTATCATGGCGCCCTGCTTGCCGATTATGACGCTCTTGTGGGACGCCTTTTCGCAGTACACGGTGGCGTGGATCTCGTACATGCCGTCGGAGACCTTTTCCATCTTGAGCATCTCCACGCCTATGCCGTGGGGGATCTCGTCCTTAAGGTTCCTGAGCGCCTTTTCGCGGATGATCTCCGCGCACATCACCCTTTCCGGGCGGTCGGTGATCATGTCCTCGGGGAAATACCTGGGGCCCTCGGGCATATAGGACACTATGAGCCGCCTGAGCGTCTCCATGTTGTTGCCCTTCAGCGCGGACACGCTGACCACCTGGTCGAACCTGCTCACGTCCAGCTCGCCCAGCACGGGCATCAGCTTTTCGGGGGAGGCCAGGTCGGTCTTGTTTATCACGAGTATCTTGGGGCATTTTTCCCTGCCCAGCTGCTCCATGACCTCCCTGTCGCCCTTGCCGATGAACGTGGCGTCCACCACGCACAGGATCAGGTCCACGCCCTCCTTGGCGCTTTCGGCGGCCTGCACCATGAACTCGCCCAGGCGCGTCCTGGGCGTGTGCAGGCCGGGAGTGTCCACGAACACCACCTGGTAATCGTCGCCGGACATTATGCCCAGCGCCTTGTCGCGGGTGGTCTGCGCCTTGTCGGACACGATAAACACCTTTTCGCCCACCAGGCGGTTGATTATGCTGCTTTTGCCCACGTTGGGGCGGCCCATCACGGCCGCGAAGCCGGAACGGAAGGGATTTTCTGACATAGTATGCTCCTTTGTATAGTGAATAGTGGTTAGTGATTAGTGGCTGGTGGACGGTGGTCGACGCTCGCGGACGCGGCGGCGTCCGCCGCCGTTTCCAAAAGCTGACAGCTGACAGCTAATGGCTATTCGTCTCCCATGATCTCCTTTTCCATCTTTCGCATCGCCTGTTCGTCCCCGTCCGCCATGTGGTCGTAGCCCATCAGGTGAAGCAGCGAGTGCACGCACAGGTAGCACACCTC
>JAGCIC010000186.1 GCA_017648805.1 Clostridia bacterium | reverse complement strand
TCCATGGCCATGCGCAAGGTGGGCGACCGCTACGAGCACGTGGAGCAGGCGGATTTTTCAAAGCTTAAGTACCTCATGATCTGCGGCTGCGGCTTCCCCAACAGCAAGCACAACTTCGAACCCGCCGTAAAACAGTTCGAGCTGTGCTTCCCCTCGGGCCGCACGGTGATCACCGTGCCCGAAAGCCCCATGTTCGCCGCCGCCGAAGCCGAATCCGTCACAAAGCCCCGCCTGGAAAAAGTGCGCGAGGCGGGCCGGCAGTACGCCGAAACGGGCGCGGTCTCCCCCGAACTCATGAGCGAGATCACTTCCCCCATGATCCCCGAGGAAGTGTACGCGCAGATCGTGAACCGGACAGTGTGATGGATAAATTCGATTTCGTCAGCCTGCGGCAGCGGCCGGAGCTCCTCAAAACGGCGGCCGAATGGTTCCACGATAAGTGGGGCGTACCCGTAGCGGCCTATCTGGAGTGCATGGAGGCTTACCTCGACAAAAATACCGAATACGGCTGGTACCTGTGCCTTCATGAAGGGCAGATAATAGGCGGACTGGGCGTTATCGACAACGATTTTCACGACCGCAGGGACCTGCGCCCCAACGTGTGCGCCGTGTACACCCGGGAAGCGTTCAGGGGGCGGGGCGTCGCGGGACGGCTGCTGGACCTGGCCGTGGAGGACATGCGCTCAAACGGGGTCTCTCCGCTGTACCTGGTCACCGACCACACGGGCTTTTACGAGCGCTACGGCTGGGAATACCTGTGCGAAGCGACAAGCGAAGGCGAAACGAACGCCTCGCGGGTGTATATCCACAGGTAGACCCGACAAAATCGGGCACAAAATGACAGGACAGGCCCGTCCCGGACGGATATACTGCATCTGTCAGGAAAGGACGGGATGTTTATGGAATGGCTCAGCTGCATCCGCGGGGCGATCGACTACATGGAAGCCCACTTGACGGACGACATAAGCGTAAAGGACGTGGCTGACAGGGTGTACCTTTCCCCTTTCTTCCTTCAGCGCGGTTTTTCGCTAATGACGGGCTGCGGCATAGGCGAGTATATAAGGAACCGCCGGCTGTACCTGGCGGCGCTGGAGCTCAGGGACACGGACGCGAAAGTGATCGACATCGCCCTAAAGTACGGTTACGAGACGCCCGAGAGCTTTGCCAAGGCGTTCACACGCTTTCACGGCGTGACTCCCTCACAGGCGCGGGAGGGCGGCCGCATCATCCCTTTCCTTCCCATGACGGTCAGTATTTCCATACAGGGAGGCAGCCAGATGGATTATAAAATCACTCCTATGTTTCCGTTCAAGGTCATCGGTTTTCAGAAGATATTCGGCTACGAGAATTCCTACGAAGAGATACCCAAATTCTGGGACGAGATCTGCCAAAAGTACGCCAATAACGTGTACGCGGGCAATCCCCCCGCCAACCCTTACGAGCAGGCGCTCATGGACAACTGCATCGGTGAATACGGCGTGTGCATAGACGACCTGGAGGGCGAGCGTTTCCGCTATCTGATCGCGGGCAAGTACACCGGCGGTCCCGTGCCCGAGGGTATGGTGCTGTATGAGTTCCCCCGCGGCGAGTGGGCTGTGTTCGACTGTGTGGGGCCCAACCCCCGCACGCTTCAAAGCGTGAACACCCGTATCTTCCGCGAATGGCTGCCCGGCAACCCGGAGTTCGAGCTGCGCGGCAACGCAACCGTGGAGTGGTACGACTGTGTAAACGGAGAAATGACCGACCCGGACTACCACAGCGCCATATGGGTGCCCGTAAAGCGCAAACAGGCATAGTTTTTTCCTTCCGCCCGCCCTGAGGCAGGCGGTTTTTATTTCCTTGACAAAACACGGTTTTTGAATAATATTATTCCTGTGGGCACATACCCGAAACGAACCCAAAGGAGTTATTAACAAATGAGCGAAAACCGTATATTAAGCATCACCTTTCGCCGCGAAACCAAAGCGGACTACGCAAACGTCGAAAACCTGATCCGCGAATCCTTCTGGAACGTGTACCGCCCGGGCTGCTCCGAGCATCTGGTCATTCACGTGCTCAGGGACGACCCCGCCTTCGTGCCCAAACTGGACTTCGTCATGGAAAAAGACGGAAAGCTCATAGGACAGAACATGTTCATGAAAACCGTCATAAACGCGGACGACGGGCGGGACGTGCCCGTGCTCACCATGGGGCCAATCTGCATAACCCCGGAACTGAAGCGCAAGGGCTACGGCAAGCAGCTGCTGGACTATTCCCTGGAAAAAGCCGCCGGGATGGGCTTCGGCGCGGTGCTGTTCGAGGGCAACATACTGTTTTACGGCAAAAGCGGCTTCGACTACGCGAGGAATTTCTCCATCCGCTACCACGATCTGCCCGAAGGCGCGGACGACTCTTTCTTCCTGTGCAGGGAGCTTATCCCAGGGTATCTTAATGGCGTGACGGGCGTATACCAGACGCCCAAAGGCTATTATGTGGACGACGCGGACGTGGAGGAATTCGACAAACACTTCCCTCCCAAACAGAAGCTCAAGCTCCCCGGACAGCTGTTCGGCTGAGCCCAAAGCGATCGACCGGAGAGGAAAACCGTCGTAAAATACGCATAAACGGCACGGGAGGACACAATGAGTCAGGACATGACCGTCCCCTGCGGCAGCGGGATAATCAACATCCGGGTAGGCGCGATCATACTCAAAAACGGCAGGTTCCTGATGGTGGGCAACAGCAGGAGCGATTACCTGTACTCCGTGGGCGGGCGCCTTAAATTCGGCGAGACCGCCGAGGAGGCCGTACGGCGGGAAGTGTTCGAGGAAACGGGCATACGGATGGAAATCGAGCGCCTGGGCTTCGTGCACGAAAACTATTTTTACGCCGACTCACCCGCGCACTTGGGCAAGCCGGTCTACGAGATATCATTCTTCTTCTACATGAAGGTGCCGGAGGATTTCGAGCCCGTGTGCGCCTCCTTCACCGAGGACAACAGCAGGGAATTCCTGAAGTGGGTGTCTCCGGACGAAAACACCGCCATATATCCGGAGTTTTTCAGGACGGAGCTTTTCCGGCCCGAACCCACGGTCAGGCACTTTGTAACGGACGAAAGGCAGGCAAAATGAAGATAGGCGTAATCTCCGACACCCACGACCTTTTGCGTCCCGAAGTGACGGAGAACCTGAAGGGATGCGAACTCATCCTCCACGCGGGGGACATAAGCAGCCCCGCGATACTTGACAATCTCCGGAACATCGCCCCGGTCAGAGCGGTCAGGGGCAACAACGACCTTTGGTGGCCGGAAGAGCTTCCCCTGACCCTGGATTTTGAGCTGAAAGGCATAAGGGTCCTCATGACCCACAAAAAGCGGGATCTGCCCCGGGACCTTACCCCATACGACCTGGTGGTGTTCGGGCATTCACACACCTATTACTGCGAGTGGGAGGACACGGGAAACGGGAAACAGACGCTTTTGCTCAATCCCGGCAGCTGCGGTCCCCGCCGTTTTTACCAGCCCGTCACCATGGCTGTCCTTATTCTGGACGAAAACGGCCTCACCGCAAACAAAATCGACATAGGAAACGTCAAAGAAAAGGCCTCTACGGACAGCGCGCCCGACCTGGTGAGCATCGCCCAAGTCGTTGTCAGGGAGACCGCAAAGGGCCGCAGCCCGGAGGAGATCGCCCGAAAGCACGGCATGGACCCTGCCCTTGCGGAAAAGATCGCCCGGCTGTACGTGACCCATCCCGGCGTCACCGTGGAAGGGATACTCAGAAAGATGGGAGTGTGATACAAAGTGAAAAGCATATTTGCCGCGCTGCTTGCCCTGCTTCTGGGCACGACTCCGGCCGTATCCGCGGGTCTCACCGTAGGCACTGACGTGGCTGAAAATGCCATAACGGATTTCTATTACACCGTGGACGCCTCCTACTATCCCCCGCATTACCAACGCTACCGCTTTTATCGGGAGGACGGCAAAAAGTGGTTCTTCCACGAATCTCGACAGGGAGGCGGCTGGCCCCAGACGGAGGAAAACACGGTCGCTTCCGGCACGCTTGAGATAACGGACGAGACCTGGGCGGAGTTTGCCGCCTGCGTGGAAGGCGGCACGGTGAAGGCCCGGGAAGAGCACCTGGATGACGGGGATTCCGGCCCCTGGACATACCTGTACTGGACGGGAGACGAAGGGAGCATACAGGAATACAGCTTTGCCTCCTACGGCAAACAGCTGGAATTCGAGGCACTGTGCAAAAGGCTGGCGCAGAACCACGTGCTCACCCGCTTCTTTTTCGGGAGGGGCGGCTACATGATGCCTGTATACCGCGAAGTCGTTCTTCGTAACGGCAGGTATTACCTCATGGAAGACGATGAAGCAATAAGGGAATTTCCTCCCGCCTTCGCCGAAGAGCTGGAAAAGCTCGTTTCCGATTATAAACTTGAGGACTGGAACGGTTTCCGCGGCAGCGATCCCCGGGTGCTCGACGGGGAAGGATTCACTCTTGAAATCTCCTTCGCGGACGACGTCAGGGTGCGCGCTTCCGGCGAAAACAAGTTCCCGGAGGGTTATCACGGTGCGGTGAGCGCCATAGAGGACGTGTTCAGGCGGGAGGAAATGGCTTTCATCGCGGGAGAGTACAAATACGAAAAAGCAGGTTTCGGCGGAGATTTCATAATCACCCTGAAAGCGGACGGAACCTATACTTTCTATGAGGGTGCCCTGAGCAGCTACATCGGCAGCGGCACCTGGGAACTCTGGTACGGCGCCCTGTACCTGAACGAGGACACCGAAAACGGTTATGATCTGCGCTTCGCTTTCGGTCTGGACAATGACCGCCTCGTGTACATCGCCTCCGAATCAAGCGGTTTCCCCTACGTGAAAGTATCCGACGGGGAAACATTCAAAAAACAGCCGTAGCAAAAGCGCCGTGTCCTTAACGGGTACGGCGCCTGTTTTAGAAACTACTGTTGACAAATGAACAAAAATATGCTAACATGTCGTCGTTAGCGAGAGCTAATGGAATTACCGCAGCCTCCCTCCCTCAATGGCTGCGGTAATTTCTTTATCTCTTCAAAAGGTCGTCTGGCAGGCGCCTCACGATCTGGTAGAAAATGGTGCCGAACACGAACACCGCTATGGCTTCGCCGATGCCCACGGTGAGCATGGTCAGGGGCAGGTAGCCGAAGGTCTGCTTGTCCGCGACGCCGAAGCCGGAGAAGCCGTAGCACGCCCACACGACGGCGCCCACTATAACGGCGTTCAGGATCACGGGGAAGCTGACGGCCAGCCAGTAGCGGGAGGTCTTGATCTCGGGCTTTCTGTAACCCACTTTCCAGGTCAGGTACGCTGCCGCGAGAGTAGTAAGCGAACCGAATATCACGTCCCAGATGGCGCCGCCGCCGATCAGGTTGGCGATCAGGCAACCGATGAACAGGCCGGGCACCGCTTCGGGCAGCAGCAGGGGCAGCACGCACAGCGCCTCGCTGAGCCTCAGCTGTATGGCGCCGGACCCGAAGGAGTACATGACGTACGTCAGGGCGAAGTAGAGCGCGGCGATGACCGCGGCGCGGGTGATGAAGGAAACCGATTTGTTTTTGATCATGGGGTAAAATACGGGTCTGCCTTCAGCAGACCCATCTCCTTTTCCTAGTTTTGTTTAAGGACAGGATGGATCTCGAACTGTCCGTTGTATATTCCGCCCCCGGGAGGCGGGGGAAGTATATCGGGAGTATCAGCTTTCAGCTATTAGCTGTCAGGGGCTGACGCGCCACTGCAATGAGCGGAAGGTCCGGAGGGCAAAACTCTCCGGCTTTATTCCGCAGCTGCGGCACGCGTCACAATCCGCCTCCTTTAGAATTCGCAGCTCCTCGTGGTCCTCGGGAATGGCAGCACGTCCCTGATGTTGCCTACGCCGGTCAGGTACATTATCATGCGCTCGAAGCCCATGCCGAAGCCGGAATGCACGACGCTGCCGTACTTCCTGAGCTCCAGATACCACCAGTAGTCCTCCGGCTTCATGCCCAGGTCGTTGATTATGCCCGTGAGCACGTCCAGTCTCTCTTCCCTCTGGCTGCCGCCGCACAGTTCGCCTATGCCGGGCACCAGCAGGTCCGCCGCCGCAACGGTCTTGCCGTCGGGGTTGCGGCGCATATAGAACGCCTTGATCTCCTTGGGATAGTCCGTCACGAACACGGGCTTTTTGAACACCTGCTCTGTCAGGAACCTTTCGTGCTCGGTCTGCATGTCGCAGCCCCAGAAAGGCTTGTACTCGAACTCTCTGCCGCTTTCCTCCAGCAGCTTTATGGCCTCGGTGTAGGTGACACGGGCGAAGTCGGAATCCTTTACCAGCGTGAGGCGCTCGATAAGGCCCTTGTCCACCCTTTCGTTCAGGAAAGCCATCTCCCTGGGACACTCGGTGAGCACGGCGGAAATGATGTACTTGACCATCTCCTCCTGCACGTCCATGTCCCCGGTCAGGTCGCAGAACGCCATCTCGGGCTCTATCATCCAGAACTCGGCGGCGTGGCGGGCGGTGTAGCTCTCCTCCGCGCGGAAGGTGGGGCCGAAGGTGTATATGGAACCGAAAGCCGTGGCGAACACTTCGCCGTTAAGCTGGCCGGACACGGTCAGGGACACGGCCTTGCCGAAAAAGTCCTTGTCAAAGTCTACACTGCGGTCGGGGAGCCGGGGCGGGTCGCCCGCGTCCAGAGTGGTCACGCGGAACATCGCGCCCGCACCTTCCGCGTCGGAGCCGGTGATCAGGGGAGTATGTACGTACACGAAGCCCTTGTCGTGGAAGAAGCGGTGTATCGCCTGCGCCGCCACGCTCCTTATGCGGAACACGGCCTGGAACAGGTTGGCACGGGGACGCAGGTGCGCGATGGTGCGCAGATATTCCACGGAGTGGAACTTCTTCTGCAGAGGATAGTCAGCGGGGCTGTCGCCCAGCACCGTAAGCGCGTCCGCGTTCAGCTCGAAGGGCTGCTTGTTCTCGGGCGTGGGGATAATCTCTCCTTCGCACTCCAGGCTGGCGCCCACAGTGACGCGGCGCATCACGTCGGCATAATTTTCCAGCTTGTCCGCTTCCACAACTATCTGCAGGGAAGTGAAGAAACTGCCGTCGTTCAGCTCGATAAACGCCACGTTCTTGCTCTGGCGGCAGGTGCGTACCCAGCCCTGCACTTTGGCGGGCATTTTCTCCGCGGGAGAAAGCGCGTACAACTCTTTTACGGTGTAAGTCTTCATAACACAAACCTCGCTTGACGCTTTGGGGGATATTATACAACACATCCGCGTGTTTGTAAAGCCGCTTAAGCCCTGACCGAAAATATAACAGCGCCCGGAACGCATGTAGTTCCGGGCGCTTGTACTGTTTTTACGCTGCCTGTTTTTCGGCTTTCTTTCTGCCTCTGAAGGGGTGCAGGATCCTGTTCAGGCGGTTGCGGCGTTTTTCCCGAAGGGCGAGGCGGTCACCCAGGTCCCTCGCGCCCACGCCGTACACCAGGTACAGTAT
>JAGCIC010000185.1 GCA_017648805.1 Clostridia bacterium | reverse complement strand
GAAGCATCCGCCCGCGAGATATATCGTCCTTGTTTCCATATGTTCCTCCTCTGTCACGCAATAGTCCCGAAAAAGTGCAGTATGTTCATGTCCTCATTGCAAGTGTCGCCGTGGGCGCCCCGGTTGCCCGGAATGGGGTGCTGGCCGTGGTCCGGCGAATAGCTCATAAGGATACGGTGTTTGCCCTTATACTTTTCCAGCGCCTCAGCCAGTTTACGGAAGCCTTCCGCCTCCAGCGCGATGGCGTTCAGCCCTTCTTTGGATTCCGGCCCGTAGGCATGGGCGGCGTTGTCGTAGTCGAAAGTGTGGATGCTTATCACGTCGTACCTGTCGCTTTCGATCAGCTCCAGGGATCTCTGCTGCACTTCCACGGCGTGGGCGCACTCGAAATAGTCCATGTCCCGCCCGGCGAATATGTGCAGGAAGGTGGAATCCCGCTGGGCCACTATCGCGACTCTCTTGCCCTGCGCGATCAGCACGTCGTACAGCGTGACGCAGTCGAGCCTGGGCCTGACATAAGTGCGGATGCCGTGCCCCTCCGGATCCAGACCGGTGTACATGGAGGCGTGAGCCACGGGCGTCACCGACATAACCGTGCTGATGAACGGGACAGCCATTGAAGTATGCATATACACGGGAGCCAGCAGGTCGGTGTACTGTTGCCAGATATACTGGCCCACCGCGTCGGCGTGGTAGAGCACTGCCCGGTCCGCCTTGCCGCCCAGACGTCCTTTCAGTATATCGGACACCCAGGGAATGCCGGGCGCAAAGCTTTCCGGCAGTTTCACGTCCATGCAGTCCGCCACGATGCCCGCAAAATGCTTAAGGGGAAAACAGTTGAAATGCTCGGCCATGATCCGTCTCCTTCCGACCGCCCGGTGCGTTTATCTTCTTGCGTCCCAGATCACTGTCGGATCGATATGCTTTATGTCCTTTGAACCCGTGCGGTACAGCATTATCTCCAGCTGGCGGGTCATCGTCTCGATGGTCTGCCTGACGCCTTCCGCGCCGTTGTCCTTAAGCGGCTGCATAAGCGCACGGCCCACACACACCGCGTCCGCGCCCAGTGCCAGCGCCTTGAAGGCATCATAGCCGCTTTCGATTCCGCCGTCGGCTATCAGGAGCAGGCTGTCCCCTACCGCCTTTCTTATGTCCGGCAGCAGCCTTACGGGAGGCACGGCGCAGCGCATGATCCCGTTGTGGTGGCTCAGTATCGCCCCCGCGCAGCCCATCTCAGCGCACATCAGCGCATCGCTCACGCTCAGCGCGCCCTTTATGAAAAACGGCAGCCGGGCAAAGCGAATGAACTCCTTCAGCTCATCAAGCGTCGGCAGATGCATTCTCTGCCCCAGCACCACGTCATCATCGGGGCTGTCCGGCTTTAGGGAGTGCTCTATGTCTATGCCCACGCCC
Source organism: Clostridia bacterium (assembly GCA_017648805.1). The sequence continues at coordinate 625 of JAGCIC010000185.1, read as the reverse complement.
ATCGCTCCGTTTTCCCCGGCGAAGCGCAAACGGTCATATATCTCGTTCCGGTCGGCGTAGGGTTTGATTATCTTGATCACACTGGCGCCGGTCTTAAGCACATCATCCAGTGTTTGGTTGTCCCCCATGCCTATGGACACCGGCGCTCCCGCCAGACGCGCGCCTTCCGCCATGCCGACCAGGTCGATGTGGCTGAGCGCACCTGTTATTATGGGCGTTTCAAACCTGTGTCCCAGCAGCTCAAGCTCCGCGCAGGGTTTGACCGCGCCCAGAAGGCGGCTTTCCACGCACAGCGAATCCATGTATTCCCTTGCTATCTTTATGGAGTCTCCGGGCAATCCTGCCATGGCGCACCTCCCGCTAAATAATCAACCGTCCTAATGTCGTTTACTTCAAATACGCGCAGATTTCCTTTTCGTCCGACCACGCGCGCAGCATATCGGCAGCAAACGGAAGAGCGATCTCCGCGCGCTCGCCCGGGGCGATATGCACTTTGATCCTCCGGTTTTCCGCCGCGTTCGATATTTCAAGCCCCGTGACGGGAACATCCGTGGGATTTACGACGGTCAGGCTGTCCGCCCGCACCGCCGCAGGCACGAAAGCGCCGTATCTGAACAGGCATACG
>JAGCIC010000184.1 GCA_017648805.1 Clostridia bacterium | reverse complement strand
TTCAGCATGGTCTTCCTCCCGAATCAGAATGTGGGCGGCGTGCTCACCCAGATGAAGCGGCTCACGCTTTTGCCGCTGTTGACTATCCTATGGGGCGAGTCGGGCTTGAAGCAGAAGCTTTCGCCCTTTTTGGCCTTTTCCCGCCGTTCGCCCAGCTCGATGACTATCTGTCCGCCCAGCACATAGCCCACTTCCTCGCCCTCGTGGGGATCCTGAAGCTGAGTCGCCCCTCCGGGCCCCAGCTCCACGAGTATGGGCTCCATCTCGTTTTTCTGGGCGTCGGGCACCAGCCAGCTTATGGAACCCCTGATGCCTTCCTCGTCCTGCTTTACGGAGATGTCTTCCTCACCGAACACTATCTTTTCGCTGCCGGAGCGGGCAAAAAACCTGCCCAGGTCGCTGCCCAGCGCCACCAGCATGTCCTCCAGCGTGGCGATGGACGGGGATGTCAGGTCTCTTTCCACAAGGGAAATAAAGCCTTTGGACAGTTCGCACCTGTCCGCCAGCTCCTCCTGGGTGAGTCCCCTCTGCAGCCTTAACCGCTTTATTCTCTCTCCGATAAGTTCCACTTGAACGCCTCCGGAAAACCGACCTTGGTTTAGTTTTGTTAAACTTCAAAGCCTGTTTTATTAAACAACATATGCGTCCCGTTTGTCAACAGCCGGAGCCTTGCTTCCGTGTTAAATTTTATGCTACTCAAAGTTTAGTATACTTAAAGAGCCGCATCCGGTTTTTTGCTCGCGAATACTTGAACACACGGCCTTTTTCTGTTATAATGAGATTAAGATATTCGGGGAGGCGCGTTGTCATGAAAAACATAGCCCTTATCTTCGCCGGCGGTACCGGCTCCCGCTTAAGCGGCGCCACCACTCCTAAGCAGTTCCTGGTGCTGTCCGGAAAGCCCATAATCATCCATACTCTTGAGTATTTCCAGCTTTCCCCAGGCATAGACTCCATATGCGTGGTGTGCCTGGAATGCCGCATCCCCCAGCTCAAACCGCTGTTGAAGCGGATTGACATCAGCAAGGTGAACATCATCGTCCCCGGCGGCGCGACCGGCATGGACAGCATATTCAACGGCCTTAAGGCCATCCGCGAAAGCGAGCGCGACACGAAGGACGTCCTCGTGCTCCTGCACGACGGCGTGCGCCCGCTGATCGACACGGACATCATCGAAAACGTTATCTCCTGCGCCCGTGAGAACGGCAACGCCGTGACCGTGTCGGGCGTGGTGGAGACCATAATGACCCTGGGTCCCGACGGACACATCGCCGACGTGGTGGACCGTTCCTCCGCCCGCAGGGTCAGGGCGCCCCAGGCGTTCTTCCTCGAGGATCTGTACTCCGCCCACGTGCGCGCCCGCAAGGAAGGCTATCTTACCGCGATAGACTCCGCCACGCTCATGAACCACTACGGTGCCACCCTGCACCCCGTGGAAGGCCCCATCGAAAACATCAAGATCACCACCGCCTCGGACTTCTACATGGCCAGAGCCATACTGGACGCGCGGGAGAATTCCCAGATCTTCGGACTGTAAGACGGGAGGCAGCACATGAATTTCCATACAAGGCCGGAATGGCAGAACATAGAAGTACAGTCTATAAACCGTCTGGCGGCCCACTCGCCATATGGAAATTCCTATTCCCTGTCTCTGGACGGCGCGTGGAGGTTCAAGCTGTGCGAGCACCCCAGCCTGCTGCCCGCGGGTTTCTATCTGCCTGACTTCAACGACGACGCCTGGCGGCAAATAAACGTGCCCGGCAACTGGGAGCTGCAGGGCGAGGGCGAGCCCATATACACCAATTTCGCCTATCCCTTTACCGACGAGCCCGGCGCGCACCGGATAACCCCCGGCTATATAGCCGAAGGCGATTACGGCGCGGGCTGCAATCCGCCCGGTCTGCCCGACAAGATACCCACCGGCCTGTACCGGCGCGGGTTCGACCTGCCCGAGCATTTCGTGGGCAAAAAGCTGATACTGAACCTGGGCGGCGTGGAAGGCGGCTTCTACGTGTGGGTCAACGGCAATCCAGTGGGCTACAGCCAGGACAGCAAGCTCATGGCGGAGTTCGACATCACCCGCATGACCTATCTTGGTTCCAACCAGATCACCCTGCAGGTCATGCGTTTCACCGACTCCACCTGGCTGGAGGATCAGGATTACTGGCACCTGTCGGGCATATTCCGCCCCGTGACGCTGTTCGCCAAGCCCCGCATGCACATAGATGACGTGAAGATCAGCGCCGACATGTACGGCGACGCCGTGTTCGACGTGTCCGTCACCCGGGTGAGCGGTTACGCGGACACCCTGGTCAGACTGCACATCTATGACCCCGACGGCAACATCATTTACAAGGAAAAACGCGCGCCTTCCGCCGTGTGCCCTCCCCTGTGGGACAGCTCTGCTCCCCAGCCCGGGCACGCGGTGTTTCATGTGCACATAGACGATCCCCTGCTGTGGTCGCCCGAACAGCCGAACCTGTACCGGGTGCACCTGGCGCTCATGGATCCTTCCGGCACCGACGCCGCCGACCGGGAACGCGCCCGCTTCGGCTTCAGGAGCATCTGCATCGAAAACGGCATACTCAAGCTCAACGGCAAACGGCTGATCGTAAGGGGCGTGAACCGCCACGAGCACAACGTGTCAACCGGCAGGTACATTCCCCACGAGCAGATGAAAAAAGAAGTCCTCCTGCTCAAACAGCTGAACGTGAACGCCGTAAGGAGCTGCCACTATCCCAACGATCCGTACTTCTACGACCTGTGCGACGAGTACGGCCTTATGGCGATATGCGAGACCAACCTGGAGACCCACGGCGTGGGCGCCATGCTGACCAACAGTCCCGAGTGGGCGGAAGCGTTCCTGCAGCGGGCGCGGCGCATGGCGCAGATACACAAAAACCACCCCTCGATCATAGTCTGGTCCCTGGGCAACGAAAGCGGCCTGGGCCCCAATCACGCCGCCATGGCGGGCTGGCTCAAATACTACGACCCCACCCGCCCCGTGCAGTACGAATCCGGCACGCCCGGAAAGAGTATAAGCGACATCCGCTGCCCCATGTATCCCGCCGTGGAGCAGATCGAAAAGCTGCTGTCCGACGCGGATGACGAACGCCCGGTGCTGCTGTGCGAATACGCCTACCAGATACTGTCTTCCGGCGGCGGCTTCGGGTACTTCAGGAAACTCACCGAAACTTATCCCCGCTTCCAGGGCGGCTTCGTTTGGGATTTCCAGGACAAGGCGCTGTGGCAGACGGACGAAAACGGCAACCGTTTCCCTGGCTACGGAGGCGACTTCTTCGAGAGCGTCACCGACTCCTTCTGTCCCCGCTTCATGTGCCTGAACGGCATAGTGAACCACGAGCTCACCGTGAAGCCCGCAGGCGCGGAAATGGCTTTCATATACCGCCCGGTGTTCATAGAGAAGGCCGAAAAGGGCTATATCATCAAAAACCGCAACCTGTTCACCTCCGTGCCCGCGCTCAGGCTCACCTGGACCGCCTACGCGGACGGCGAAGCGCAGTCCACGGGCGAATTGCTTCTGCCCGCCCTTGAGCCCATGACCGAGCACCGTTTCGAGGCCGGCCCCGCGCGGCTGCCCGGACAGGCGTGCTGGATAGACATGGACCTGGATACGGACGGCGACGATCCCCTTTCTTTCCAGTTCCCCATAGACGCGCTGCCCCTGCCCCTCCGAAAGGGCAGGTACTCCCCCGCCCGTTTCGACGAAGCCCGGGGCGAGATATGCGTCACGGGGGACGGCTTCACCCTGCAGCTGCTTAAGTCCTCCGGCAACATAGTCTCCATAGCCGTTGGCGGCAGGGAATACATGCTGAGCGGCCTGAGCGAATGCCTGATAAGGGGCTTAAGCGGCCTGAACGCGGGGCCCGACTGGGGTGAATGGGACAATTTCTCCGCCTTTGTCCCCGAAAACTGCGTGCGCAGGATCCTGTCCCTGTCCGCATCCGCACTGTCTGACGGGCGGGTCATGATAGAGCGGACGAGCCGCCTGACTTCCACGCTCATAGACGAAGCCTGCGCGGACGTCACCACCCGCCTGCTCATCAGCGGCGACGGGCGCATAAACCTGGAGGCGTGCTTCCGCTTGAGCGGCATAAAGTGCGTGGAAAGGCTGGGGCTCAGCTTCACCCTGCCGGGGGATTTCCGGCATCTGGAGTGGCTGGGCATGGGTCCCGGGGAAAGCTATCCGGACCGCTGCCTGGTTTCCCGCATGGGCGTGTACGCCTGCGAAGTCGAAGAAACGCATTTCCCATACAATCCCCCCGCCGAGAACGGCGGCCACGAAAAGACCCTGCGGGTGTCTCTGGCGTCGGAAGACGGGCGGGCGATCCGTTTCAGTTCCCCCTCCTCCTTCCATTTCGACGCCCACAACTATACTCCCTGCGATCTGAGAGACGCCATGCACGAGCATGAGATACCCGTAAGGCACGACACCACCCTGCACATAGACGCCGCCCACGCGGGCATAGGCGGACAGATGGCCTGGAGCACGCGGCAGGACGAAAAATACACCGTCGGCCCGGGCACATACACTCTTGAACTTGAAATAGAGCTGAGGTAAAACATGGCAAAAGCGATACTTCGCCCCACCCGCGAAGCCCGCGTGCGCAGCGGGCACCCCTGGGTATTCGCCAGCGACATAGACAGGGCGCAGGGAGACTTCGAACCCGGCGACGTGGTGAACGTCGAAAGCTCCAAGGGCACCTTCCTGGGTCAGGCGTTCTACAATCCCAATTCCCAGATCGCCCTCAGGATGCTCACCTACAGGGACGAAAAGGTTGATAAAGAGTTTTTCAAAAACCGCATCAGGACCGCATGGGAATACCGGCAGCGCTTCTGCGACATAAACAGCTGCCGCCTGGTGTTCTCTGAAAGCGATTTCCTGCCCGGACTCATAGTCGACAAGTTCGCGGATACGCTCGTCGTCCAGAGCCTGTCTTTAGGCATCGAGAAATGGAAGGACGCCATAGTCGAAGGGCTGGTCGAGACCTGCTCTCCCTCCGGCATATACGAGCGCAGCGACGTGCCCGTGAGGCGGCTTGAAGGCATGGAGCAGACCACGGGCCTGCTGTACGGCGAAGTGCCCGAAAGAGTGGAAATGATCGAAAACGGCATCAGGTTCCTGGTGGACGTGATAAACGGCCAGAAGACGGGCTTCTTCCTGGACCAGAAGGAGAACCGCCAGGAGGTCATGCGCCTGTGCGAAGGTGCCCGGGTTCTGGACTGCTTTACCCACAACGGATCCTTCGCACTGCACGCGGCCAAAGCGGGCGCAGCAAGCGTGCTGGGCGTTGACATTTCGGAGGAAGCGGTGGAGGTCGCCCGGGAAAACGCCCGGATCAACGGCCTTGACAACGCGAAGTTCGAGGCGCACAACTGCTTCGACCACCTGCGGGAACTCATCGACGCCAGGGAAAAGTACGACGTGGTGATACTGGATCCCCCCGCCTTCACCAAGACCCGCGCCCAGGTGGAAAGCGCTTTGAGGGGCTACAAGGAGATCAACTTAAGAGGCCTGAAGCTGGTCAGAAACGGCGGCTTTCTGGTCAGCTGCTCCTGCAGCCAGCACGTGAGCGAGGACAAGTTCGTCGAGGTCATAAACACCGCCGCCAGAGACTCCAAAAAGCGCCTGCGCTTCGTGGAGCTGCGCTCACAAGGACACGACCACCCGGTGCTGCCCGCCAGTCCCGAAACGCGCTATCTTAAGTGCGCTATAATCCAGGTCTACGACTGATGACTTATTCCGTAAACGTACGCACCATAGCCGAAACATATTACGAAGGCGGGGATCTTATCCCCGCCTCCAGTACATTTGCCCGGATGCAGGAAGGCGTCAAAGGGCATCTTATGGTGCAAAACGGCTACGATGGCGCCCTGCAGGCGGAAGTTCCGGTAAAGCTCAAGCTGGAATACCGGGAGCTCGACCTGCTCATCCAGGGCCGTATAGACGGACTTTTGCTGGACGGCGTCAACTGCGTGGTGGAGGAAATAAAGATCCCCGTTCTGCCGCCCTCCGCCGTCAGGGAAAACGATTATCCCGTGCACTGGGCGCAGGCGGAGATATACGCCTACATGGAGCTCAGGCTCAATTCCCTGCCCCGGGCCGAAGTGCGGCTGAAGTATTCCTCCCTGACCGGGCAGAGCCGGGTGTTTTCCCGGGAATACAGCTTCGAACTGCTGGAAAACCGGTTCTTCACCTATCTGGACGAGTACGTCACCCGCCTGAAGCGCTCGGACGACTACCTGAAAATCGCGCTGCCCTCGGCAAGGGAAGTCTCTTTCCCCTTCGACAGCTTCCGCGACGGCCAGAAAACCTTCGCCGAGCGCGGCTACGAAACCATAAAGGGCAGGACCTGCCTGCTGGCCCAGGCGCCCACCGGCATAGGCAAGACCGCCGCGGCGCTGTACCCCGCGGTGCAGGCGCTGGGCGAAGGGCTGACCGACACTGTGTTTTACCTGACCGCCCGCTCCACGGGGCGGCTGGCGGCTGAAAACTGCCTTAAGCTCATGCGCAGGCACGGGCTGCATCTGCGCAGCGTGTCCCTGTTCGCCAAGCGTAAGCTCTGCCCCACGCCCCGCATAAACTGCGACCCCGGCCTGTGTCCCAGGGCGAAAGGCTATTTCGACCGGCAGAAAAACGCCGTGAAGGAGAGCTGGGGCACGGATGAATTCGGTCAGGAGGAGATCCTGGCCCTGGCTGACAGGTTTGATCTCTGCCCATTTGAGCTTTCCCTGGCGCTGTGCGAGACCGCGCAGGTGATAATCTGCGACTACAACTACGTGTTCGATCCCGCCGTGAAGCTGCGCCGCTTTTTCGACCGGGCGTGCCGCTTTACCCTCCTGATAGACGAAGCCCACAACCTGCCCGGGCGGGTGACGGAGATGCACTCCGCCTCCATTGGCGAAAAGGAGCTTAAGGCGTTTTTGGGCAAGCTCGACCCGGGTGTGTCCTTTTTCGCTCCGCTCATAAGCGCCGTGAACGCGGTGCTTTCGCTGCTGCCCGCGACTCCCGCCCCCGAAATGAGCCTTGAAAAGCCCGACCGGCTCATAGGCGCGCTCAGGGCGCTGGGCGACGAACTGCGCCCCCTGCTGGGGCTGGACCTGTCCGTTACGGAGGACTTAAGGCAGCTGTATTTCGACTGCCTGGCGTTCATCCGCGCCTCGGAGAGCTTCGACACCGCCACCCACCGGCTGCTCAGCCTGTCCGACAAAGGCGGCGCTCAGCAAAAGATCTGGCTGTGGCAGCCCACTCAGGCGATCTCCCGGGTGCTCAGAAAGGCCCGGGGCGCGCTGCTGTTCTCCGCTACGCTTTCGCCCGTCGAGCACTATTCCTACCTGCTGGGGCTGGATCGTGACAGGGGCGACGAGACGCTCTCACTCCCCTCCCCCTTTCCACGCGAAAACCTGAAGAGCCTGTGCCTGGACATCCCCGCGGTGTACTCAAAGCGCACCGAAAGCGCTTCCCGCGTGGCGCAGGCGCTTAAAACGCTGGCAGAAAGCAAAACGGGCAACTACATCGCCTGCTTTCCCAGCCACGCGTACCTGGAGGCGGTGTACCGGGAATTCACCTTCATTGCCCCGGAAATCCGCGCCATCAGGCAGGGCCGGAACATGGATGAAACCGCCCGCAAGGCGTTTCTGGACAGCTTCGAGGACGCGCCCGAAACATCCCTGATGGGCTTTATCGCGCTGGGCGGCGTGTTCTCCGAGGGCGTCGATCTGGCAGGAGAAAGGCTGATAGGCGCGGCCATAGTGGGCGTGGGCATGCCCCAGATAGGTTTTGAGAGGGACTGCCTTAAGGCCCTGTATGACGAAAAGGACGAAAACGGCTTCGTGACCGCCTACGTGTACCCCGGCATAGGAAAGTGCCTGCAGGCGGCGGGCCGGGTGATCCGCTCGGACACCGACAGGGGAGCGCTGCTGTTTATAGACGAGCGCTACAGCCTGCCCGCCTACCGGCGCCTGCTGCCCGGCCACCTGCGCCCGAAACGGATAAAAGAAAGCGCGCTGGCAGGCGCGCTGAAGGATTTCTGGAACGAAGCATGACTCCCG
>JAGCIC010000183.1 GCA_017648805.1 Clostridia bacterium | reverse complement strand
TCTGGTATTCCTTCCCTTTGTCTCCGCCTTCTTTGCGTACGCCCGTATACATAAGCAGCTGGCGGCCGTCGCTCAGCTCCGCGGCGCTGCCGGAAAAACAGCCATAGGAATCGTATGCCTCGTCAGGCGCCAACGCGGCGGGCAGGTACGTCCAGTTAAGCAGGTCGTGGCTCACCGCATGCCCCCAGTGCATGGCATCACATTCCGTATCGTAAGGATTGTACTGGTAGAACAGGTGGTATTGGCCGCGGTAGAAGGAAAAACCGTTAGGGTCGTTCATCCATCCGGTCAGGGGAGTCAGATGAAACAGGGGGCGGGAATTCCGGGGAATCCTGCTGCCTGCCTCCCGCTCATAGGCTCTGGCAAAGATCAGGCTCTGATTGACCATGTCGTAGCTTCCTTATCTTGTGTATTCTCTGAGACTGCTGAATGTGACGGTATTGTTTTCCGCGTACAGGCTTACGGCTTTGCCGCTCACGCCGTACAGACGCGCGGTAAGGCACGCGCCTCCGTCGATGTAGAATACCCCTACGGATCCTTCCTGTATATAAGTGAAAGAGTATTCCCTGCCCTGTTCGAGCTGCGCAGCGGTCTCGGTAATGAGAGTATCGCCTTCGTTGAACTGAAGCTGCAGGTTTTGTTTGGCCGGGGACAGGGTGATAAACTTGTACTTGCCCTGCTGACCGTTATAGTCGAAAGCCAGACCGAAGTCACCCTTGCCGGTATACGTGAACCTGCCCTTAAGCATAAAGCTTTCGTACGCGGTGAACGCCGGGGTGTATGTGTAGCGCGCACCCGCTTCCAGCTTCAGCGAATCGGCACTCAGTTGGAGCTCCCGGCGCTTGGTGTACTGGTTTGCAACAGCGTCCACGGGCGAAAGGATAAGTTCGCCGTTGTCCAGCTGCACCAGCTTCTGGACTTCCAGGTTGCCTGCCCAGCCCGACACATCGGATGTAGAAGACGGAGACTCGCTGCGCCGTGCCCAGCCCACCATATACATGCCCTGAGGGCTTTCCACGTGTTTGGCGGCGTAGAAGAGCTTGGCGTCAAGCCGCACGGGGTCGCCATAGGGTCCGTAACGCGTGTCGGATACCGCATACGACAGCGTGTCGTCCTGCGCGGAATACGTAATGTAGTACTTATCGCCTATCCGGAAGGTGTCGGAGCATTCAAGGTTCCAGAAATTGCCTACATTGTTGGTGAAAATGATGCCGTCGTATGAGACGTTTTTCAGATCGCCGCTCAGGCTGTATTTTAGTATACGCGCGACACCGCCCTGGGATGCGGTAACTGTCAGAGTGATGGTGTCGGTTTCGGGATCGTAATACGCCTGCGGGTCACGAAAGTCCCGCTTCTGTCCTAAAGTGGAGGGCGGGATTATCTCGAACCCGTCGGTCTTCTCGAACTTTGTGGGTTCGCTGCCTTTGGCAAGCATGATCGTTTCACCGTACTCGTAAGCCGACGAAGAGGCGTGGCCGGTGTAGAAGAAATAGTATTCATCCTTCACCTTCACCACGGAACCTGTTCCTATCCAGCCGTCTTGGCCGCCTGCCCGGTTGGATTCGATTATCGGAGCGTCATACTCCGTATAGCTTACGAAATCCCGGGTCGTGGCAAGATAAATAGAGTGGTTGTAGGAATCTCCGCCCTCTTTGAGGTAGTAGATATAGTATGTCCCGTCTTCATAATACGGCATTGTATCGCCTACGTATGGCTGGCTGATACCGTCCACAGCCGGCAGGAAGAAATTTCTGTATGTATAGGCAGCTTCCTGAGAACCGGGAGTCCGCAGCGAGGAAAAGTCCTTGTCATCGGTGACCTTGGCAAAAGGCTCTCCCTGGTCTATGGGCGATTCGGTTTTTTTATCTCCGCCGCAGCCGGCAAGCAGCACCAGCAGCAGACCCAGAACCAGCAGCAAACTGCACAGTCTTCGCTTGTCCATCATTACCTCCTGGTTTAATATAGGGGAGGATGAACCCACCCTCCCCTATATTATATCACAAATTACATCACACTCATCTGGTAGATGGTGATGTTGCTGAACTCCACGGTCACTTCACCCGCCTTGGACAGCGCGTCGGAGCCGAACTGGAACAGCAGCTCGAAGTCCATGTCCATGATGAAGGTGTCGGTAGTGGAGAAACGGAAGGTCTGGAATTCTTCCGTAAGGCTCATGCCTTCGGATACACGGGGATCCCAGCCGCCCATCGGGTTCAGGAACACGCCGCAGGAAACGGGCTTGGAAGCCTTCGCGGTGATCTCAATGGTATAGTAGCTGTCAGCCGCCAGAGTGAGGGGGTTTCCGCCGTAGCCGCAGATGAGCTTGTTGTGCCAGTCTACGGTCCCCCCGTTGTCTATGCGGTAGAAGAAACTGCCGTTGTCTGCCCAGATCACGCCCACGCCGCGCTCGTTGTCTTCATCGGTACCGTTGAAGGTCTCCCAGGGGCAGGCGGGGTTTTCGCCGTTGGCGGTGTTGCGGCCGAAGGCGATGAAGTTCTCTATGGTCTTATGGGTCTCTTTGTCGCCGCCGACGCTGCCGAACACGACGTCGCTGATGACGATGGTGTTGTCCGCGGCGCCTTCGGGAGCATTGCCGATCTGCAGGCGGATCACGGGATCGTCTATGTCCGCTTCAGCGGTAAACATAGCGGAGACCACGGTGTTCTCCCCCTTCGCGGCGCTCAGGCCGTTAAAGTTGGCGCGGCACTCCCAGCCCCTGGCAGCGCTTTCCACCAGAGCTTCGCCGCTCTGACCGTTGGCTGCGTTGACAGTGAAGCTGTAGTAGTACTTTTCGCCCTTGACGATCTTGACGTCGCCCAGGGAGATGTTGGCCTTCACGCTCCAAACACCGCCTTCGGTGGGATACTTCTCGATGATGAAGTTGGCGGCGTTCTCGGCAAATTCCACCTTGGCGGACGCGCCGTCGCCGGCTTCCGCGTATACGCCTTCGCCCGCGGCGAAATCAGCGGTGTATACGGGAGTCAGGGTCTCTTCGCCGGAGATCTCGTAGAACTCGATCTTGTCCACGGTCACGGTCACGTTCTCGGGAGTGGTATCCGCCGCGTTGTCGGGATTGGGGGTTATCTTGCCCAGGTTGAACAGAATCTCGGCGCTGCCTTCGCCCTGGGAGGAGAAGTTGAGTTCCAGAGGAGCTACTTCGGTGCCGATGACCACGTTAAAGGCGCCGCCGAAAGTAGCCCAGCCTTCGGCCTGCTCGTCCCTGGCCAGGATATGGGCATAAGTGGGTTTGTCAGCCTTGGCCCAGATCTTCAGCTTATAGTCGGCAGCCTTCAGGGCGTAGCCGGGTTTGGCAAGCTGCACGTCGCCGTCGCCGTTGCCGGGGTTCGCGATGGTGATCACATAGGAGCCTTCCTTAAGCTCGGCAGTCGCCTGGGCGCTTTCGCCTATGCGCGCCTCCCAGCCGTGGGTATCGGTCACCTGCTGGGTGGAGAAATCGAAGGTCTTGTACACTATCTCTTCGCTGGTCTTCTTGGTCACGGTCAAAGTGGCATACGCTTCGCCGGTCAGTCCGCCTGCGTCGGTCACGGAATAGACCAGTTCATAGGTGCCGGCAGTCTCGGGGACGGCCTTGCCGTTTTTGAAATCCAGCGCCGGGGAGGCGTCGATAAGGATCTTGGAGCTCACGTCTCCGTCCTGCTCGTCGGCGGCGCTCACGCCCGCAAAGGCGTCAAATTCGCTGCCGGCCTGCACCGTAGTGTCCTGTACGCCCTTGATCACGGGAGCCGTATTGGGGGTGTTGACAGGTGCTTCAGGTTCGTCCTTGGAGCCGAAAGGATTGAATATCAGCAGTGCGGCTACAGCCAAAGCCACTATGACTGCCGCGCAGATAATGATTTTTACGCTCTTTTTCATAGTTCTTTCCCTCTGTTACTTGCTGGAGATGTAGCGGTCGTAAGCGTCCTGATATACCTTCTGGATGCCATTCAGGTTGACCCTGCCGTTCAGATTGTTCTGGAAGGCAGTCCAGTCGGAATCGGACACGCCGCCCTTCATCAGCCAGGTGATCATGTTGGTGCGGATGTAGTCGTTGAGGTTGGTCTCGTAGTTGCTCAGGGTGTTGAGCTCTTCAAGAGTGAACTGCAGGTTGGGGCACGGGATAACGTTGGCGGGCACGAAAGGCTTGGCGCACAGCTGCAGGCGCTCAAGGCGCAGACGGGCGCGGGGCTCCATATGCACCACGTTGTTCCAGGCATATTCGCCCAGGTTGATGATTCCCAGAGGCGCGTTCTGAAGTCTCAGCTCGTCGCTGGTCACGCCGGCAGGCAGGGGCTTCTGGACCAGCATACCCTTGTCATCCAGAGCCTCTTCATATACGATGCCGATAGGACCGTAGTTGATCTGGGCGGAAATGGTTGCGTCATAGTAACGGTCGAAGTAAGCCAGGAGCACCTGGGGATACTTGCAGTTGGAGAACAGGATGAGCTCGCCGGTGCTGATCTCGGGGTTGTTGGATACGCAGATGGTCTGGTCGCCGTTGGGACCGATCAGGGGCTTGCATACGATGTAGTTCTGGGGGTTGGACACGACGGTCTCGCTCTCCCACCAGTAGAAGGCGCCGTAGGTCTCCAGGCCCTTGCCGTTAGCAAGGAAGTTGTCCTGGCTCTGCTCGTAGGATACCTTGTCGATAAGGCCCAGGTTCACCCAGTTGGCGATAAAGTTGGTAGCGGTCTTGAATCTCTCGTCCTGCACGGTGTAGGTCACCTTGTTGTCGATCACCACACGGTGCTCCAGGTTGTCATTGAGACCGAACATGCCGTAAAGGTCGCACTGGTTGCCCTGCCAGTTGTTGTACACGAAGTTCATGGGGCGTTCGTCATCGGTCTTGCCGTTGC
>JAGCIC010000182.1 GCA_017648805.1 Clostridia bacterium | reverse complement strand
GACGACAAAACCAGGGACATGACGCTGGTGAAGGCGTCCGCAGAATACGGCCTGGCCGCGGTATTGGGCTCTTTCAACATAATGCATGAGCCGAGCGAACTGCTGGTGACCGGAAACGGCAGATACGCGGCGGCGTTCTATCCTCAGGTAAACTACGCGGGTCAGGCGGTGATAGCCGACCTGGAGACCGGGGAAACGAAGACGCCGGGACTTGAAGACCTGCTGTTCGTGGCGGCCACGGAAGACGCTTTTTTGTGCTATGACTTCAAAAAAGCCGAACCGGTCAGGCTGGAGCCGGACACGCTCAAGCAGACCAAAATAAGCGTGTCGGGTCTGGGCAGGGGCAGCGCCCTGTCCTACACAATGATGGGCAGTCTGATCGGCAACGGCGGCGGGCTTTACTTCTCCCAGGGCGAAATACTGCGCGGCTACTTTGAACTGGACAAATAAAACAGCGGAGGGATATATATGAAACACGCAAGCCTTATTCTGGACAGGGACTTCGCCATTTCAAAGGTTGACGAAAGGATATACGGCTCGTTCATCGAGCACCTGGGCAGGGCTGTATACACTGGCATATACGAACCCGGCCATCCCGAGGCGGACGAGAACGGCTTCAGAAGCGACGTTATAGAGCTTATCAAAAAGCTGGGGATAAGCTGCGTAAGGTATCCCGGCGGCAACTTCGTGAGCGGCTTCAACTGGGAAGACTCGGTGGGGAAGGACCGGCCCGCGAGGCTGGACCTGGCCTGGAAGACTACGGAAAGCAACGCCTTCGGCCTGCATGAGTTCGTGCGCTGGTGCGAAAAGGCGGCAACAAAGCCCATGTACGCGGTCAACCTGGGCACGAGAGGCCCCAAGGAAGCCAAGGAAGTGGTGGAGTACTGCAACCATCCTTCCGGCACGCTGTTAAGCGACACGCGCATAAAGAACGGCGCGCCCGATCCTCTGAACATCAGGCTCTGGTGCCTGGGCAACGAGATGGACGGCTCCTGGCAGATGGGCGCCAAGACCGCTCAGGAGTACGCCCGCACCGCCTGCGAGGCATCCAAGCTCATGAAGTGGGTGGATCCTTCCATAGAGACCGTGGCCTGCGGCTCCTCCCACAGCCATATGCCCACTTTCGGAGACTGGGAGTACAAGGTGCTCAGCGAGTGCTACGACACGGTGGACTACATGAGCCTGCACCGCTACTACGGCAATCCCACCGGCGACACCAACGACTTTCTGGCCTCCACGCTGGACCTGGACGGCTTTATCAAGACCGTGGCGGGCATCTCCCGGGCGGTCAAGGGCAAAAAGCACACCAAGCGCACGGTGAACCTGTCCCTGGACGAGTGGAACGTGTGGTATCATTCCAACCAGGACGACCAGAAGCTGTACAAGGAGCAGCCCTGGGGCAGCGCGCTGCCGCTGCTGCAGGACGTGTACAACTTTGAGGACGCGCTGCTGGTGGGCCTGATACTTATAACCATACTCAAGAACGCCGACACGGTGAAGATCGCCTGCATGGCGCAGCTGGTGAACGTGATCGCGCCCATAATGACCCGGGCGGGCGGCGGCGCGTGGGCGCAGACCATATATTACCCGCTGATGCACGCCTCCAAATACGGCCGGGGCACCAGCCTTATGCCGCTGATCTCCAGCCCGACTTTCTCCACCAGGAGCTTTACCGACGTGCCCACCGTGGACGCGGCGGCGGTGACGGACGACGAGGGCAACCTGACGGTGTTCGCCGTGAACCGAGACCTTGAAGAGGACGCCCTGCTGAAACTGGACCTGCGGGCGTACGACACCGCGACGTTCGCGGGACATACGGTTTTGACCAACGGCGACCTTAAGGCGGTAAACACCGAGGACAAGCCCTTCAACGTGGCTCCCGAGGAGATTAAGCCCGAAACGGAGGACGGCTGCGTCAGGCTGCCCAGGGCCAGCTGGAACGTGCTGAGATTCAAAACGGCCTGACGGGAAACGGCCCGCGTGGGCGTTCATAATGTAAATTTCAGTATAAAGATTGACAGACGCGGCAGATTATGATATCATATCTGTCACGTCATGCGGTAGTAGCTCAGTTGGTAGAGCGCCACCTTGCCAAGGTGGAGGTCGCGAGTCCGAGTCTCGTCTACCGCTCCATGCGGGTGTAACTCAATGGTAGAGCGCCAGCCTTCCAAGCTGGATACGTGGGTTCGATTCCCATCACCCGCTCTGCGCGG
>JAGCIC010000181.1 GCA_017648805.1 Clostridia bacterium | reverse complement strand
GGCATGCACTGCGAGGCGAGCTGGGAAAGACAGATCCCCTTCTTCGTGCCCGCACTTCTATACAGACCGGAGGACTGAAATTGGAAACACATTACGAAAAATGGTACAGCCCCTCACTGGGCAGAGACATGGAGCTGAAAGTGTATGGCCGCGGCGGCAAGCCGGTGCTGTTTATCCCCTGCCAGGACGGACGCTTCTTCGATTTTGAAGGTTTCAAGCTGACTGACACATGGTCTCCATGGATTGAGAGCGGACAGGCCACTGTTTTCTCGATAGACACCATGGACAAAGAGACTTTCTCCGCCAAGAACGCCGATCCCTACGGGCGCATCCGCAGACACGAGGCATGGATCAGGTACATCACCGATGAGGTAGTGCCTTATATCCGCTCCAAAGGCACGCGAGTGATAGTGGACTCCGACGGGGACATAACCGAGATGATACCCTGGCTTATGGACGCGGGCATAGAAGGCGCGCTGCCTCTGGAGAGGCAGGCCGGCGTGGACGTAAACCGTTTGAGAAGAGATTTCGGGGACTTTATACTTATAGGCGGCTACGACAAGATGGTCATGAAATACGGGGAAGCCGCCATGAGGCAGGAATTCGAGCGCATACTCCCTGCCATGAAAAAAGGGAGATACATCCCTTCGGTGGACCATCAGACGCCCCCGGACGTATCCCTTGAGAATTACCGGATATATATAAACCTGCTGAAAGAGTATTGCGCTAAGGCAGTATCCTGACTTTTTCGCCCTTTCCCGCCAAAGCGGAAAGGGCTTTTATATCGGCGTTGGAAAGCGCTATGCAGCCCTGCGTCCAGTCACCCGTTTTGCCTTCGGGGCTTTCCCCGTGGATCATCACGAAGCCGCCCAGAGGGCTCGTCCATTTGGGACGCAGCTTTAACAGCGCGGCAAAACGTATGAACAGATAATCGAAAACGCCTATATCGGAACGCTTAAGTCCCTCCTTCGCGTCCGCGGGGGAGGGATAGCTTATGCCTAATGAGATATAAAACTTGCTGGAACGGTTGACGGTGCAGATGAAGTACTCGCCTTCGGGGGTCCTGCCGTCGCCCTCCCGGGTCTTTGGGCCCACGGGCCGGCTGCCCAGGCTGACCGGACAGGAAAACAGCGTCTGTCCGTTCCTATCAAGCGTCAGGCGGCGCCTGCCCTTCTCAATAATGATCATTTCAGCTTGGTAGAAAACAGACTTTGGTCGCTTCCCGTGTATTCGATCAGTTCGGACACGGTCAGGAAGCGGTAGCCCCTGCGTATGAGCTCGGGCAAAAGCGTTTCCAGCGCCTTCACGGTCTCCGGGGAGGTCTCGTGGAAGGTGAGCATGGTCGTGTTGTACAGGTGGCTGAGGGCGTTGTCGATTATCTGCGGGGCGGAAGCGGCACCGTAGTCCCGCATGTTGTAGCCCCTTGCCACGAAGGTGCGGGTGTCCAGCAGGCTGGAAAACAGCCACTCGGGCAGCAGCGCGTCCGAGGAGCGGATCAGCGTAGGCGTCTTGCCGGTGTAGGTGCGGGCGAGTTTGTCGGTCTTGCCCAGGCCGTTCGAAGTTTCCGCCACGCCGCCGGAGCTGATGGAGGAGTTGTCGTAGGTGTGGTTGCCTATTTCGTGATCGGTGCCGTTAAACAGCTTTGCCTGGCCGGGCAGCCTTTCTATGCTGCTGCCCAGCATGAAGAATGTGGCGTTCACGTTGTACTTTTTGAGCAGGGCGAGTATCTCGTCCGTGTATTCGCCGGGGCCGTTGTCGAAGGTGAGCGCCAGGCACCTGACGGGACGGGAAGTGTTTTCGCTGACCGTCACCGAGATCTGGGTGGTTATGGATGTGCCGGGGTTGGAGAAAGTGACGCGGGTCCTGCCGGGACGCAGGCCGTAGAGCATGCCGTCCAGATACACGCACACGCTTTCGTCATCCACGGTCTCGGTGGGCCGGGTGGACAGGGGCTGGCCGTTATCGCCGTAAAGCTGGATCTCCACGCACTCGTACTGTTTTACGGTCACGCTGCTTTCGGGGGTGTAGATCGCCTTTATGTTCTCGTACACCCTGACTTCGCACTGGCAGCTCAGCTGCCCCGCGGTCAGCGTGATCACGCAGCTGCCGGGCGCCAGGGGCCTTACGCGGCCTTCCGCGTCCACGGAGGCGATCTCGGGATCGCTGGACGCATAGCTCACGTCCAGTATCAGGCTGGCGGCGGGATAGAACACGGGGGAGAGGCTCACGCCTTCGCCGCCCGCTGCCAGCATATACAGGCTCTGGGTGAAGCTGACGTTTTCGGGCCTCTCCGCCACGTGCACTTCGCAGGACGCCTTTAGGCCGTTTAACGCCACCACGCTCACCACGGCGCTGCCGTAACCCACGGCGTTCAGCTTTCCGTTGTCCACTTTGACCACGCTTTCGTCGTCGCTTTCCCAGCTGAGGGGCGAAGAGGCGGCGGAGGCGGGCAGTATAAGGGCGTTAAGGCTGTACGAGCGGCTGTTTTTGGACAAAAGCACCTCGGTCTTGTCCAGGGCCAGGGAATCGGGCACCGGGTATACGTTTATCTGACTGACCGCGTAGGTGCCGTTCTGCGTCATGGCGCGCACGAGGCAGCTGCCTTCGCTAACGGCAGACACCACGCCGTCCCGGTCCACGCGGGCGATGTCGGGCTTGTTGGAGTCCCACACGAGTTCACGGTTCTTGGCGTTGCCGGGAAAGATATAGGCGTCCAGCGGGTAGGACTGGCCCACGCCCAGCGCCACCGTTTCGGGGTGGAGCTCCACCTTTTTGACCTCGCTGGGCACAAAGATGTAGGCGTTGGCCTGCATGCCGTTGGCGGCGGTCAGCGTGACGGTGGCTATGCCTCCGCTTACGGCGGTCACGCGGCCGGAGGAGTCCACGGTGGCCACGGTTTTGTCGTCAACGGTCCATCTCACCCGCTTGTCGTCGGCGTTCTCGTTGATTTCGTACTCTATGACCGCGCTTTCGCCGGGCTCCAGCGTGAGTTCGTTGTCGGGGATGGAGAGCTTCGTAACGGGCTGGCCGGTGACCGTGACGGTCACCTTGCTCTTCGTGCCGGTCTCCATCGTGCAGGTCACGGTGGTGGAGCCGGGAGTGCGGCCTGTGATGCGGCCGTTTTTGTCCACGGAAGCTATGTAGGAGTTGTCGCTGGACCAGGTGACGCTGTGCTCCATGAGGTTCACCGGCTCGATGGACCAGGACACGGTCCTGCTCTCTCCGGGAGCCAGACGAATATTGGACGCGGACAGCCGCAGCGTATAACCCGCCGCCCACGCGCAGGACAGCGCGAGCAGGCAAATACCCAGCCACAAGGCAAGCAATCTCTTCACAGCAATTTCTCCGTATGTTATCAATGACAAAATTATATCATTTTATTACAGAAGTGTCAACGAAGGATGAAGATTTAATACGGAAACAAACTGCGCGGAGGGCGGTCCAACTTCTGCTTGCAATTGACGGTGATATGGAGTAAAATAGAAAAGAGGTGGCTTATGCGCTTGAATATCGACTTAAAGGCGCTGCTGGGCTTTCTTGAGGGGAATCCCGACGCGGAGCAGATCGGCAGCGGCGAATACGTGGTGGACCTGTTCGAGCTGGACAGGCCCGTCACCATGGAAATAAGCACAAAAGACGGCGGGGTGTCCGTGCTGGGCGCCGCGTACCTGGAGTTCGACCCGGAACTGCAGGGCTGGTACATGTCGGACACGGTCGCAAGCGCGCAGGAGGCTGAGGCGCTGCTAAGGCGGGCAATGGAAGCGCATGAATGAGCCTGAGCTCCAAAACGCGCTTAGAGAGCTGATCTCCCTGTACGAAGGGGAGGAGGCCGCGCTTGAAACGCTTAAAATGCTGGAAGAGAACAGTGTTTCACCTTCGTCCCTGTTCGAAATGGAGGAGCGGGACATAAGGGAGCTCACGGGCCTGTCCGCGGAGACCTGCCGGCTGATCGGAATGGTGGATGAACTGGCCAGGTATACCGGCGCGGAACGTTTCGGTAAAACTCCCTGCCTTGACAGCCTTGAGGCGCAGGGAGAGTTTTTCCGGGCGCTCACCCTGGGCCGGCGGGAGGAGTACTGCTACATCGCCTGCCTGAGCCCGAAAGGGAACCTTAAGCATCTCGCGCTGCTGAGCCGGGGCACGCTGGATTCGTCCACCGTGTATATGCGGGACGGGGCCCGTCACGCGCTGGCGGGGGGCGAAAAAACGGCGGTGATGGCGCACAACCATCCTTCCGGCAGCCTGAACCCATCCCGGGCGGACGTGGAACTGACAAAAACGGCCCGGGAAGTGCTGGGCAACCTGGGCATAAAGCTGCTGGAGCACGTGATAGTGACTTCGAACGGCTATACGGGAATGATCGACGGAGGCTGGCTGTGAACTGTCCCAGATGCGGCAAGCAGATAATCGACATACAGGCCAGGTTCTGCCCCTACTGCGCCTCGGAGCTTGACGCGGGCGAGTGCGCGGAGCTTCTGGCTCTGGCAGACAAAGAGACCGACCTTTCAAGGAAGCGGGAGCTCCTGCTGGAGGCGCGGGAACGGTTTCCGGGCGATTTCCGGGTGGAAAAGCGGCTGCTGTTCCAGGGCAGGCTGGGGGAGAAGGGCGGAAAGCCGGACTTCTACCGCATACCCTTCTGGCCGCTCACGGCGCTGGAGCGCCCCGAAGAGTACAGCCGCCGGGAAAGAAGCAAGATGCTGGACAGCTTCTTTAGCAACCCGGATATCGAAAGAGTCGCCGCGCTGTCCGGGGACCCGGAGGCGCTTAAGAAAGAATATTTTGAAGAGATGGGCTTCGGCTACGTGGACATGTTCCTTAAAGAAGCCAACTCGAACAGGTTTTTCCTGGGCTTCAGGCGCAGCGAAAGGGATGTGAAAAACCGCTGCCGGGGGAGCCTGGACACCATGATAAAGAACCTAAGGACTTCCGAAGACGTGCCGGACAGGTACCGCGCACTGCTGGAAGAGGCGCTGGAAAAAGGTTTTATACGGGTTTTTGGAAAAAACGGGGAACAATAAGGATTCTGTTGCGTCCAACACACGGAGGGATAGATAATATGAAAAAGCTGATGGCGGTATTATTGGTAATCTTCCTGCTGGTGCCCGAAATGGCGCTGGCCGCGGGCTTTACCGGAGGAGAGGGCGTCTGGGGCGTGTATATGGACTCCGGAGCCGTCTACCAGGCGTATTACGACGCGGCGGTGGTGGACGAGGGAGCGGACTACATACTCGGCGTGTATGACGCCTACGTGTACTACCAGACTCCCAGGGAGAACGGATCGTCAAGCCTGATACGCCAGGGCCTGTACCTGATAAGCGAAGAGTATCAGCAGGCGGGCAATTCGCTGGAGAACATGGTGGTGGCTACGGGCAATCTGAACGCCCAGCGCCCCGAAAACGACGTGCTGTCCCGGAACGTATACGGGCTCGCGGTGCTGGACGAGGCCAGCGGGTACGTGTATTTTGTCGAGGCTTCCGACCGCAGGGTCATAAACGTCGCGGCGGATTATCCCAGCCTGGGCCTGGTCATCACGCCCATATTTACCGCCGAGAGCGACGTTGAGGAACTGGGACTCACCGCCAACGGCCTGGCTTTCAGGACCGCGGAAAAGGCGTATATATATATCCCCATGCTGCAAAGGGCGCTGGAATGCGGCGAAAGCGTGTTTGAGCCCTACAAGCAGAAGGCCATGTTCGGCGGGAACGAAGTGCTGCTCAAGGAAGACGGCACCCTCCTGGTCAAACTGGACGCGGCGGGCGACGTGAGCCTGACCATAAACGACTCCGTGCAGGAATTCGTGGTGTACGGCGGCTATCTGTTCTATCTGCGCCGCACCCGCTGGCTTACGGAGATCGACCGCTTCGACCCCGTGACCCGCGTGTCCAAGGTGATGACCCGCGTGCTCAAGGAGCATATGCCCCAGCTGGTGGCGGCGGGCGACTACCTGTACATAATCGACACGGATTACACAGTATACCGTGTGTCTCCCACCACGGGCAGGTACGCGGAGGCGTATAAACTTGGCAACAGCTATCAGGGTCAGCAGGCCGCTCCCCGGCTGTACGGCGCGGGCGAGGAGCTTTTGGTGTACGACCAGCCCCTTAACGGCGATCCCAACGACCTTAAGCTGTTCTACAAACAGTTCGTGGGCTCCACCGAGCATCCCACCCTGCCTGCGCAGCCCACTCCCACCCCGCTTATGCTGTACACGCCCACGCCCGCACCCACTACCTATGCCACCATGCAGAAGGGCAGCAAGGGCGACAGCGTGAAGCTGCTGCAGGAAAAACTGATCGAGCTGGGCTATCTTAACGACGCCGCGGACGGCGCATTCGGCACCAAGACCCAGAACGCGGTGGAGCTGCTGCAGAGCGACAACGGCCTGAACATGAACGGCAAGGTGGACAACGACCTGATGCAGAAGCTGGTCAACGGCGAGATCCAGCCCTACAGCCCCTACCTGACTGTCAAGCGGGGCGACAAGGGCGTAAGGGTCACGACCCTTCAGACCCGGCTCAAGCAGCTCGGCTTCCTGGCCGGCGCGGTGGACGGCGACTTCGGAGGCGCCACCTACAACGCGGGGCTGCTATTCCAAAAGCAGAAGGGCCTTGTGGAGACCGGCGGTGCGGATGAGGATACGCTCAAAGCG
>JAGCIC010000180.1 GCA_017648805.1 Clostridia bacterium | reverse complement strand
CGAGGTCGGCTTCGGCTCCTTCGGCGCGCGGGACGCGGCCAAAGATATGTGGCCGGACGAGGCGCGCAGGTACTATATCGGCATCGTGGGCAAATACGGCCAGCAGGTGCAGGCGGTGCTCAAAAAGGCCGCGGGGCTGGAGATCAGCAAAATATATCCCCTGCACGGCCGGGAGCTCACGGAAAACCTCGGCTATTACCTTAACCTGTACAATACCTGGTCCTCCTACGGCGTGGAGAAGGCGGGCGTGGCGGTGTTCTACACTTCCGTGTACGGCAACACGAAGAAGGCGGCGGAGCTGCTGGCGGACAGCCTGAAAAACAAGGGCTGCCCCGACGTGAGCATCATGGACCTGGCCAGGAGCGACATGAGCGAGGCCGTGAGCCGCGCCTTCAGCTACGGCAGGGTCGTGCTCGCCACCACCACCTACAACGCGGACATATTCCCCTTCATGCGCCAATTCGCGGAGGCGCTGCGCGAAAGGAACTTCCAGAACCGCACCGTGGGCATCATAGAGAACGGTTCCTGGGCGCCCCAGGCGGCAAGGGTGATAAAGGGCCTGCTTGCCGAGTGCAAAAACCTGACGGTCCTGGAGCCCGCCGTAAGGCTGACCGGCGCGCTGGACGACATAAGCAAGACCCAGCTGGAGGCCCTGAGCGACGAACTGTGCCGTGACTACCTGGCCCAGAGCGACAAGACCGCCAACAAAAACGACCTTACCGCCCTGTTCAGGATCGGCTACGGCCTGTACGTGGTCACCTCCAACGACGGCAAGAAGGACAACGGCCTGATCGTGAACACCGTCACCCAGGTGACCAACACCCCCAACCGCGTGGCCGTATGCATAAACAAGCAGAATTACTCCCACCACGTGATACAGCAGACGGGCGTCATGAACGTGAACTGCCTGTCCACCGAAGCGCCCTTCTCCGTGTTCGAGGACTTCGGCTTCCGCTCCGGCAGGACGGCCAACAAGTTCGAGGGCTGGGACATTTTAAGAAGCGACAACGGCCTGGTGTTCCTGCCCAAGTACATAAACGCGTTCCTGAGCCTGAAGGTGGAGCAGTATGTGGACCTGGACACCCACGGCATGTTCATCTGCCAGGTCACGGAGGCGCGGGTGCTCTCCGACAAGCCCACCATGACCTACACCTACTATCAGGAGAACGTGAAGCCCAAGCCCGCCACCGAAGGCAAGAAAGGCTGGGTGTGCACCGTGTGCGGCTATGTGTACGAGGGCGACACCCTGCCCGAGGACTTCATCTGCCCCCTGTGCAAGCATCCCGCCAGCGACTTTGAACCCATAAAATAGGAGGTACGGTATGGAAATAAAGATCTACAGGTGTGCCAGATGCGGCCAGATGGTCGCCGCGATAAAGAAAAAGGGCTGCGACATAATGTGCTGCGGCCAGCCCATGGAACAGCTCGTGCCCAACACCCAGGACGCCGCGCAGGAAAAGCACGTGCCCGTGTACGAAGTCAGGGACGGCGTCGTCTCCGTAAAGGTGGGCAGCGCGGAGCATCCCATGACCGAAGCCCACTATATCGAGTGGATACTTTTAAGCACCGACAGGGGCAACCAGAGGAAGACCCTCTCCCCCGATGCCGCCCCCGAAGCACAGTTCGCCCTGCTGCCCGGCGAGAAGGTGGAGAACGTGTACGCCTACTGCAACCTCCACGGGCTGTGGATGGCGTAAAGGCGTCCCGTCAGGCAAAAATCAGGTAAGCGAAAAGCCCGCGTATCGCGGGCTTTTCGCTTGCTTGCCGCCTGTCATTCCGTCGGCGGCTGTTCTCCGTCCTGCCGTTTGTCTTTCCTGCGCTTCTTTCCCAGGAGCTTGTTCGTCCACAGCTCGACGAAAAACGCGCCTATCTCCGTAAGCATATCCACTATAAAGTCTATCATTTCCTCATCCCTGCGTTTCTTTGTGTTTTGCCGCGCGGCGCCGGGGCGTCACTCCTCTTCGGGCTTAAGGTCCACCCTTACCGTGTTCACCCTGTGGGGGTCGGCTTCCAGCACGGTCATGGTCAGCCGGTCGTACGACACCTTGTCGTCCCGGCGGGGGAAGCGGTCCAGCAGCTCCGTGACCCAGCCGCCCACGGTGGTGTAATGGGTGGAAAAGTCCTGCGGCGGGGTGTAGTCCAGGGCGCCGAACATGTCGTATATGTTCATGCCGCCGTCGAACTGCCAGGTGGAGTCGCTGATCTCCACCATCTCCTCCTCCACGTCGTCCCGTTCGTCGAAGATCTCGCCCACGATCTCTTCCATTATGTCTTCCATGGTCAGTATGCCCATTGTGCCGCCGAACTCGTCCAGCACCACCGCCATCTGCAGCCTCCTGCGGCGGAACTCGCGGATGATGGAGGACACCATGCGGGTCTTGTGCACGTAGATCACGTCCACCAGCAGCTCGTTAAATGGCGTGTCGTCGCTAAGCAGCCTGTGCTTCAGGAACGCCTTGGTGGGCAGCACGCCGATTATGTTGTCTATGCTGCCTTCATACACGGGGATGCGGCTGTGGCGCATCATGTCCTCGGTGAGCTCCTCCGGGGGATGCTCCACGTCTATGGAGATCATGTCCACGCGGGGAGTCATGACCTCCATGGCCATGGTGTCGGAGAACTCGATGGCGTTGTCTATGAGCTCGCCTTCCTCCTCGGTGAACACGCCCTGCTCCTCCGCGTCCTCAAGGATTATGCGCAGTTCGTCCGTGGTGGTCTGGGGCGCCTTTTCCCGGGGCGTCCAGATGGGGCTCATCCACTTGACCAGCTTTTCCACACCCGCCACCAAAGGCCTGAACACCAGCATCAGCGCCTTGAGCGGCGCGGCGGCGCGGCGGGCCAGCGAGTCCGCCCTCTCCGCGGCGATTATCTTGGGCATGGTCTCGCCGAAGGTGATGAGCAGCAGCGTGGTGACCGCGGTGGCGTAAAACTCGCCCCGGCTCTTAAGGCCCAGCAGGCTCACGAAGAAGATCGTGGCCACGGAGGACGCGGCGATGTTGACCAGGTCGTTGCCCACCAGTATGGTGGACAGGCTGCGGGTGTAGTTGTCCTGTATGTACTTTACGTTTTTGGCTCTGCGGTCGCCCTTCTGGGCGTCCTTTTCCACCCGGCGCTTGTTGGCGCGGGCGAAGCTGATCTCGCTGCCGGAAAAGAAGCCGCTGAGCATTATGAGCAGCGCGTAGGCGGCGACGAACATGAGTTTAACGGGCATTTTCCGTCGCCCCCTTTTCGTCGTCCTCGTCGTAGATCTCCCCGGCGATCTCCTCCAGTATGTCTTCCATGGTCACTATGCCCAGGGTGTGGCCGTCGTCCTGCACCACGGCCAGGTGGGTGCGCCGGCCGCTCATGCCCTCGAATACCTTGCTCACGGGGATGTCCGGGCGGATTATGTAGGGGCGGGTCATTATGTCCCGTATGTCGCCGAAGGTGCCGCTGCTTAAGCGGGAGAGCGCCTTGGCGGCGGGCAGCACGCCCACGATGTCGTCTATGTCTTCGCCGGTCACGGGTATGCGGGAGTATTTTTCCTCCAGCAATACGGCTTTGAGCGCGTCCTTGTCCGTGTCCAGGGGCACGGTCACCACGCCGTCTATGGGCGTCATCACCTGGCCCGCCAGAATGTCGCCGAAGTGGATGGTGGACTTGATTATTTCCTTTTCCACGGGCTCTATCAGGCCTTCGTCCTCTACGGACTCGACCATCTCCTCAAACTCGTCCTCGGTCACGTCCGGCAGCGCCTCGCCCCCGGGCAGCAGCTTTTTGAACGCCTCTCCCACGTAGGTGAACAGCGCGCTCAGCGGCGCAAGTATGAACTTGAACAGGCTCACGGGGTACGCCGCGAACAGCGCCCAGCCGTCCGCGTTCACGCGCGCGATGTTCTTGGGGATCGTCTCGCAGAACATGAACACTATCAGCGTAGCCGCAACGGTGGCCACCGCGCCGCCCGCGTCGCTGGACATGAGCTTTACCGCGGCCACTGTGGCCACGGCGGATATAAGGATGTAGCAGATGTTGATGACTATGAGCAGCGTGACTATGGTGCGGTCAAAGTCGTCCAGCAGTTTCGTAAGACGCTTCGCGCCCGCCTTGCCGTTGTCCGCCAGGGCGCGGATGCGCGCCTCGTTGCAGAAGGAGAACGCGGTCTCGCTGCCCGCAAAGAAACCCGCGAAGGGTATAAGACAGAGGATAAGGATCAAACTTCGGGGAATATCGTCCATAAAATGGAGTTTTCGCTTCCTTTCGGTGAAGAATGGGATTATTATGCCATATTATTGTTAAGTTCGCAAGAGGGAATTTATGATGCGCCCGCGCCGCGGGGCTTTCCGACAAAAGCCAAAGGGCGGCAAACGCCGCCCTTATCCGTTCATCTTCCGTTTTATCGCCTCGAAGGATTCGGGGCTTATCACGTGCTCCATGCGGCAGGCATCCTCCTGCGCCACCTCTTTTTCCACGCCCAGGAACATGAGCGCCTTGGTGAGCACGGTGTGGCGCTCGTACACGGTCTGCGCGATCTTTTCCCCCTGCGGGGTGAGGGTGACGTGGTTGTTCCCGTCCACGTCTATCAGCCCCGCTTCCTTGAGCTGCTTCAAGGCGCGGCTCACGCTGGGGCGGGAAAAGTCCATGTATTCGCAGATGTCTATGGCGTGGATGTTGGGATGGGTCCTGGACAGGATGAGTATCGTCTCCAGGTACATTTCCCGGCTTTCGCTCATTTGCATCGTATCACGTCCTTCCGTAGGGTATCCGGGGGTATGATAACATATCCCGCCGGGAATGGCAAGCCCGGCGCCGGAAGCGCGCGTTTACGTTTCGCCGCGCCGCCCCCGCTTCCGGTGGCTTTACCTGACCATCCCGCGCAGCGCGAGCAGCCTGAGCACCTGGGGCAGGCACTGCACCACCGCGATGCCCGCCACCGCAGCGTAGCTCTTCCAGCCGGCCACGAATATCTCCAGCAGCTCCATCAGGTCCTTGTTCATAGCGTAGAACGCGCCCATGAACACGAACAGCGCCGCCGCCGCGGCAAGGGCGATCTTGCAGAACAGCTTTCTCGCGGGCTTGGTGTTGAAAAAGCTCCTGACAACGGCGGCGCAGGCGAACGCGGCTCCCACTACCCAGCCCTTCACCGCCAGGGGCGGGTAGAACATGGTGTCCCGGGTGTCGCCCACATACTGGGGATACGCCGCCCTCCAGGTGAACACCGCCGTGACTATGAACAGCGCGGCCAGCAGCGCGAAAAGCAGCTTTTCCGCCGTCCTGCGGACATGCGCGGCGTCTTTTCTGATGAACTGCACGGCGAACAGCGCCGCGTCCAGCGCCAGTATGCCGATGTAGGGCCATTTGGCGAAGCCGTAGCGGCTGAGCCAGTCGAAGGTGGGGCCGAACTTGCTCATGAACCACAGGTAGAGGGCAAGGCTCATTACGCCCGCCAGCAGGTTCACTCCCGCCCAGACCGTGCGTTTGGTGGCTTTCTTCATAATCGTCTCCTTACAGGCTTATCTCGCCCGCCCCGGGCAGGCCGTCCCGCCGGGCAGCGATGTCCCAGGTGAGTGCGGACAGGCTGGCCCAGCCCTGCTTGACCAGGGATTTGTCGCAGTCCTCAGGGAAATAGTGGGGGTTCTCCCCGTCGTCCAGGAAGTAGTAGGTGTTGTTGTAGTGGCTGGTGAACTCCTGGTAGTTGGCGTCGGTCAGGAATTCGGGCGCCAGCGTCTGGGTGAACTTTACGCCTTTGACGTCTTCCTGCGCGGGCACGTTCAGGTTGTAGATCTCGCCGCGCCTTAGCGGATGGCCCTTCATCCACTCAAGCACCTTAACCGCCAGCTTAGCGGCGGGCACGTAGTTTTCCCAGGTGAAGCTGTCCAGGCTCACCGCCAGCGCGGGACAGCCCGCCATGGACGCCTCCATGGCCGAATTGACCGTGCCGGAATAGATGCACGCGCCACCCAGGTTAGGCCCCCGGTTCACGCCCGACACGCAGGCGTCCGGCTGCCAGTCCTTAAGCAGGTGCAGCCCCAGGCGCGCCGCGTCCGTGGGAGTGCCGTCCACACCCCAGCCCGGGCAGCCTTCCACGGTGACCTTCCTGGCCCTGAGCGGGCGGGTGATGCTTATGCCGTGGGACACGGCGGAATTCTCCCTGTCGGGGGCGGAAACGCGCACCTCGTGCCCCGCGCTTACCAGCGCTTTCGCCATGGCCGCGATGCCCGGCGCGTCGAACCCGTCGTCGTTGGTGAGTATTATATGCATATATGACCTCGTCTGTGTGTCTTTCGCGGGCGCGGACATCCCGGGGCACGCCCCGGCCCGGCCCGTTTCCCGATAATACAACAAAAGACACCCTCTCGGGTGTCCGTTAAGCACCTCCACGGGGAATCGAACCCCGGTCTTCGCCGTGAGAGGGCGACGTCTTAGACCGCTTGACTATGGAGGCAAAAAGCTGGCGAACTAGGATTCGAACCTAGAATGAACGAGTCAGAGTCGTTAGTGTTGCCGTTACACCATTCGCCAATAGTCAACCGAACACAACGTGCCCGATCGACTTATATATTATAGTCTCGACCCCCGAATATGTCAACCCTGTAATAAATAATTAACAATTTATCATATAACGGGAGAACAGGGGCAGCAGGCGGTCCGCCTCCTTGGGGGCATACCTGGGGGACACCGCCACGGACATGAAGGCGTAGGGTCCGGGAGCTTTGAACAGCGTGTGATCGGGGTACTGCCTGAAGGGCACCAGGGGCTCCCTGCCGTGTCTGTTTTCCATCAGCCGCGACACGAAGGAGCTCAGGCGGATGTCCTCCCCTTCGAGTATCTCCCCCGGCACGTCCGGCAGGGAGCGGGGGTTGCGCACGTTGTCCAGGCGGTCTATCCAGCGGAAAGCCGGGGCGAAGAGCAGGTAGTTGGCTTCGCTCAAGTGCCCCTCCCGCCTTAAGGCGTCTATATCCGCCCGCTTTTCGGGAGGCAGCGCCAGCAGGGCGTTCATCACATACTCCGTCTGGCCTACGCCCAGGTCCGAATGGGCGTCAACGTGGGTGACGCGAAAGGGCGCGCTCAGCCGCCCCTCACGCATCATGTCCCGCCAGAAGTCCAGCGCCCGGTCGTGTGTCTCGAATATCCTGCCGGGCACGGGACGGGACTCGCTCAGGCCGCAGTTCTCCTCCAGAAAACGGCGGACCCGGGCTTCCTCCCAGGGCTCGTGCCCGCTCAGCGCGGGGCGCTCCCCCATTTCCGCCAGCGGGCACACGTCGCTTAAGAAAAAGTCCAGGTCTATGTCGAGTACGTTCATTCGGTCTATTCGAATTCCTTCCACACGCCCGTTTCGAACATCCTGCGGTACTGGGCGTAGCGGGGATGGCTGCGCCAGGTGCCGTAGGTGGAGCTGCCCCGGGGGCGGAACAGCACTTCGCAGTCCGGGTGCGACGCCGTGAAAGCTTCCCGCTCCTCCGCGGAGACCTTGGCACCCGCGTCCCACAGGCGTTCCAGTTTGGTGCAGCTTTCCAGGGGCTTAAGGCTGGTGAACTTAAGGTAGCTCAGGTTCAGGTCAAGCAGCTCCGGGCAGTTTGCCAGGGGGCTCAAGTCCGTTATGTAGTAGTTCATGAACAGTTCCAGGTACTCCAGGTGCTTAAGCTCGCCTATGGGCGTGATGTCCTTTATGTTGTTGTCCGCCAGTATGAGTATGCGAAGCTCCGGCATGTACCTTACGAAGCTGATGTCCGTTATGTCGTGGTGTCCCAGGTCCAGCGCCCTTAAGTTCGGCAGATACTTGAACAGCTCGCAGTCCCTGCTTTTCAGGAAGCGGGCGTCAGAGTCGGTGGACATGGTGGAAAACGCGGTGACGTCCGTGTAGATCTTGTACTTGTTGATCCTGAGCGCCCACACGAAGAACACGTCCGGATAATTCTCCACCAGCGGGATCATCACGGCGTTTGTGAGCTCCGGGTGCCACTTGGCGATTATCTTTTTGAGGTTGGGCATGAAGGCGATCAGGTTCTCCAGGTCCTCGCCCTTTACGGGGCCGCTCACCGTGTCCAGGTTCAGTTCCTCCGCATCGACGGAGAAGAACTTGCCCCGGTAATTGAATTCCCCGGTCATCACCGTGCCCTCGGGCAGGCCTTCGTAGTATTCCCTTATCTGGGCAAGCGGCCACCACACCCGCCCGATG
>JAGCIC010000179.1 GCA_017648805.1 Clostridia bacterium | reverse complement strand
GGCGATAGCCTCCGAGATGGCGAAAAGGTACGCGAAGCACCCGGCGCTGAAACTGTGGCACGTGGCAAACGAGTACGGCACCTACTGCTACTGCCCCGTCTGCCGCGGCAAGTTCATCCTTTGGCTCAAAAACCGCTACGGCAGCATCGAGAAGCTGAACGAGCGCTGGTATACCGCCTTCTGGGGCAGGACTCTGTACGACTGGGAAGAGATCAACCTGCCCGACGAGACCAACGACGACTACCGCTTCAACCCCACGATACAGCTGGACTACATGCGCTTCGTCACCGACTCCACCGCCGCCTGCTTCCGCAATGAGTACGACGCCATACGGAAATTCTCCGACAAGCCCATACAGACCAACATGTCCGGCTACATCAAAAAGCTGGACCAGTTCGTAATGGCCTCAAAGATGGACATAGTGGGCTGGGACAATTACCCCTGGCCCACCAATGAGATGAGCTTCGTGGCCATGAAGCACGACATCATGCGGGGCCTGAAGGGCGGGCAGAGCTACCTTCTGGCGGAGCAGAGCCCCAACCAGCAGAACTGGCAGCCCTACAACGTATTGAAGCGTCCCGGCGAAGTCAGGCGCTTGAGCTGGCAGGCCATCGCCCACGGGGCGGACAGCTGCCTGTACTTCCAGATGCGCCAGAGCCGCGCGGGGCAGGAAAAGTTCCACGGCGCGGTGATCTCCCACTCCGGGCGGGACGACACCCGCGTATTCAGGGAGACCGAAGTCCTGGGCAGGGAGCTTGAGATGCTGAGCCCCCACGTGGTCGGCAAGCGCGCCAAAGCTCAGGTCGCCGTGGTGTTCGACTGGAACAACTGGTGGGCGCTGGAAAACTCCTCCGGCCCCAACCGGGACATAGACTACCTGGACGGCGTGCACAGCTACTACAAAGCGTTTTACGACAAACACATATCCGTGGATTTCGTGAGCGAGGACGCGGACATATCCGGCTACGGGCTGGTAGTGCTGCCCTACACATACATGTTCAAACCCGGTCTGAAAGAGAAGATCGAGGCCTTCGTCCGCGGCGGCGGCACGCTGCTTGCTGGAGCTTTAAGCGGCCTCGTGGACGAAAACGACCACGTTTTGGGCGAGTTCCCCGGGGCGCTCAAGGACGTGCTGGGTCTGAGCATCGAGGAGACCGACGCGCTTCAAAAGGACTGCTTGAACGGCATCGAGGCGGACGGAAAGGAATACCCCTGCCGCCTGGTGTGCGATATCATAATGCCCGGCACCGCCGAAACGCTGGGGCGCTTCACCAAAGAGTTCTACGCGGGCGGCCCCGCCGTGACCGTGAACGATTTCGGCCGGGGCAGGGCGTATTACATCGGCTCCGTGCCGGATACCCGCCTGGTGAAGGACTTGATCGGCAGGTTCGGCCTAACTCCCGTTATCCGGGCGGACGAAGGGCTCGAAATAAGCCTCAGGCAGGACGAAAACGAGGAGACCCTGTTCCTGATCAACCACGGCGGCGCTCCCCTGCGCGCGGAGCTGGACAAAGCGTATCTGGAGCCGCTGACCGGCGGGACCGTGTCCGGCGAAATACACATCGCCCCGGGCGACGTACGCATATTCGTAAGGAGGAAAACCGCATGACTTCCAGGCAGCGATTCATGGATACCCTGGCCCGCCTGAACGTGGACCGTCCCGCCAGCTGGGTGGGCATGCCCGACCCCAAGAGCCTGCCCGCGCTGTACGCTTTCTTCGGCGTGAACGACATGCCTGGGCTCAAATCCGCGCTGGACGACGACGCGTACCCCATCGAGCCCCATTACCAGAGCGAGACCGCTTCCGCCATATACGCCGCCTTCGACTGGTACCTGAAGGGCAACGTGGATCAGTACAACCGCACCCTAACCACCCCCGGCTTCTTCGCCGAGAGCGAGGATCTCAGGGATGTGGACACCTTCCCCTGGCCCGACCCTGAAAAGTATATGGACATAAGCGAAATGGAGCGCCGCTTTGCCGCCCTGCCCAAAGACAAGGCGTCCATCGGCATGGCCTGGAGCGCGCATTTCCAGGACACCTGCGCCGCCTTCGGCATGAACAACTGTTTCATGAACATGATGGACAATCCCGAACTGGTGCACGCGGTGGACGACAGGATCGTGGACTTCTATCTGCGTGCCAACGAGATCTTCTTCAGGACCGCCGCGGGCCGGCTGGACTGCGTGCTCATAGGCAACGACATGGGCACCCAGCGGGGGCTCATGCTCTCCCCCGGGCTTATAAGGGAATTCGTGCTGCCCGGCTGCCGCAAACTTGTCGCCCAGGCGCACAGCTTCGGCATAAAGGTCATATACCACTCCTGCGGCTCCATAGCCGCCATAATCGACGACCTGCTCGCCTGCGGCGTGGACGCCGTCCACCCCATACAGGCCACAGCGGCGGGCATGAGCGCGGAAGAACTGCAGGCAAAGTACCAGGGCAAAGCCTCCTTCGTGGGCGGCATGGACACCCAGGACCTGCTGGTGAACGGTTCGCCCGAAGACGTGAAACGGCGGGTGCGCGAGCTGAGAAAGCTGTTCCCCACGGGGCTGGTCATCTCCCCCAGCCACGAGGCGGTGCTGCCCGACATCTCCCCCGCGAACATAAAAGCCATGTTCGAAGCGGTAAAGGAGTCCTAAATAATGAAAAAACTGCCCCGGGCCCTGTATCTTATGATCCCGGCGATAGCTTCTGCGGCGTTCTGCCTTTTGTTTTCCACCACCACTTCCCCGCTCTACCCTTCCAACGTGGGGTACGACTCGGCGTTTTTCCGCCTGGTGGGCCAGGGCATGACGAAGGGACTGCTGCCCTATCGGGATTTCTTCGACATGAAAGGCCCTTATCTTTTCCTGATCGAGTACCTGGGGCAGCTGGTTTGGTTCGGCAGCGCCGGCATACTGATACTGCAGATGCTGAACCTGTACGCCGCGCTGCTTCTGATGCTGGGGATATTCCGTCTCGCGGGCGTTTCGTCCCGGACAAAGCGGCTCGTCATGCTCCTGCCACTGCTGGCGGCGCTCGCCGTCACCCTGCAGGGCGGGAACATAACCGAAGAGTATTCGCTTATCCCCCTGCTTTCCTGCCTGTACGTCTCCCTGGCGTTTCTTAAGCACGCGGATTCCCCCGAGCCTTTCTGGGCAAAGCGCGTGTATCTGCCGGCGGGCGCGTGGTTCGGGCTGATGAGCGGGTCCGTGCTTTTCATACGCGTGAACAACGCCGCCCTGATAGCCGCCTGCGCCCTGTGCGTCGCTATAGAACTGATAAAAGCGAAACAGCCCCGCAAGCTCCTGCCCTGCGCGGCGGGTTTTGCGGGCGGTTTCGTTTTTGCCTCCGCGCTTCCTCTGATCTTCTTCGCTTCGCGCGGACTGCTCAGGGAGTTTTTTGACGCGGTGTTCGTGCTGGGCTACAGGTATTCCTCAGAACAGTCGGTGCTGACTCATCTGCGGCAGATGCTGCGGCTTAAGGAGCTGACCGTGCTTTTCCTGCCGGTGCTGGCCGCCGCCTGCCTGGTCCCCTCAATGTTCCGTTACGGCAGCAGGGCTGAGCGCCGCCTGCTCGTGCTGGGCG
>JAGCIC010000178.1 GCA_017648805.1 Clostridia bacterium | reverse complement strand
CATGCCGCCCTTCGCGCCGGCAGTCTTGGAGCCCTTCGCGCCGCCCTTGCCTCCCCGCAGGTACTTGTCGTCAAAGGACAGAAACTCCGTCCAGCTCACGGGCATTTCGGTCACTGACGCTTCCGCCTCGCCGTCAAAGCCCAGCACGGAGCAGTTGATCTCCATCAGGTCCTTTACCGCTTCCTCTATGAGGATCCTGCGGTCGTAGCCCGCCGCCACGTCCAGCGCCTCGGACAGACCGTCCATGTCCTCCGCACGGGAGATGCCTATCGAGGACCCCAGGTTCGCGGGCTTCACGTACACGGGGAAACTGAGTTCTGAGCAGATGCGCTCCATGACCGCCTTTTTATCCTTCTTTACGGAGTTCCGGTCCGTCCACACGTCTTTGACCACGGGCAGTCCGTTGGCCTTGAAGACCTGCTTCATGACTATCTTGTCCATGCCCAGGGCGCTGCCCATAACTCCGGAAGAAGTGTAGGGCACCTGCCACATCTCCAGCATGCCCTGCAGGGTGCCGTCCTCACCGTTCATGCCGTGGAGCACCAGCAGGCACACGTCCGCCTCCGCCACGCGCTTAAGGTAGCCGAAGGGCAGCAGCTTATCCGATGGATGCTGAAGCAGCACCAGTTTCCCGTTTTCCCCCATGGGGATCACGCGGGTGGCAGCTTTGGAATCGAAGTCACGGTACAGTTTTATGTCATTCAGGCGCCAGCCGGTATACCAGTCCCCGTTTTTGTCGATGTAAACGTACACCACATCGTATTCCTCGGGGTTCGCCTTTCCCGCTGCCTGCAGCGCGGAGATGATGGACACGTCGTGCTCGCAGGAGCGGCTGCCGTAGATGACTGCCAGTTTAAGTTTCATTATCGTTTGTCCTTCCTGTGTGTGGATTAAATCAGTTTTCGTTGTAGTTGTCGGGCAGGTCGTTTTCGAACAGCACCGCGTCGCCGGAGGAGATGAACTCCCTTATCCGCCTGGAGCCCTCGTCCAGGCTGTCCACCTGAATGACGCTCCCGCGGTCAAAGCCCGCCTTTATGAGGCCCTTAAGTATGGGCGCGGTGTGCTTTCTGCCCACCAGTATGGCGGCGTCGCAGTACTGGGCGATCTGTCCGCCCAGCTCAAAATTGTATTTTTCCTCGTCCGCGCCCATCTCCACGAATCCGGGAGTGACCACCAGGTGCTTCCCGGGGAAGCAGGAAAGTATCCTCAGCGCTTCCTTCGCGCCCACGGGATTGGAGTTGAACGCGTCGTCCAGTACGTTGATATCGCCCTTTATCAGCTGCAGGCGGTGCTCAACGGGCTTTAGGCGGGAGATGCCCGCCGATATCTCTTCGAGGGACAGGCCCATCTCCCTGGCCGCCAGCGCGGACAGGACCACGTTGGACAGGTTGTGCCGCCCGAGGATCTCGGTCTCGCAGGCCTGGCGCTGTCCGTCCTTCGTCACCAGCTCGAAGCGGGAACCGAAGGCGCCGGTCTCTATGTTTTCCGCCCACATGTCGCAGGCGGGATTCTCAAGCCCGCTCAGAAACTTACGGCAGGGGGCCTTTTCGTACATTTTGTCCACGAAGGCGCCGTCGGAGGCGAAGAACGCCCTGCCCTTCTTGCCCAGCGCCTCGATAAGCTCGTACTTGGCCTTTGCCACCGTCTCCACGTTGCCGAAGGTCTCAAGATGCTGCGCGCCCACGGAAGTGATAAGCGCGATGTCGGGGGCGACTATCTGGGTGAGCTCCTTTATGTCCCCCACGTGGCGGGAGCCCATTTCCGCCAGGAATACCTGCGCGTCGCCCGGCATGCGGTTGTTTATCACCGTGCACAGGCCCATGGGAGTGTTGGTGGAGCCGGGGCTTATATAGGTTTTGTACTTGCCCTCAAGTATGGTGCCCAGGGCGTATTTGGTGCCCGTCTTGCCAAAGCTGCCGGTGATGGCGACCTTGACGAGCTTGGGGTTTTTGGCCAGTTTCTCCCGTGCCGCGCGCTTGTAGCCCTCGTTAATGCCGTTTTCCACGGGGAGTATCGCCCGGGAGCTCAGGTACACTATGAACGGCAGCGCCGCTATGAGTGCCATGGGCGACACCCACATGAGCATGGTCTGCCGGTCGGAGGAGTCGAAGCGGGCGACGATCAGGGCGAGCAGTGCCACGCACAGAAGCGTGACCGCGGCGTTCGCGGCGATCAGGCGTTTGCAGCGCTTTGTGTACACCAGGGGCTTTTTGGGTTTGGCGGTAAAGAACCTGTAGCCTTCCCGCCCGCACATGAACGCGTAAAACGCCATTATCAGCACACGGGAAATTATCATCGAGTACACTCTTTCCCCGGTGAACAGGGGGAAGATGATCGTGGGCAGGATCAGCTGCGCGGCCAGGCATACCGCGCCCGTCAGCAGCGTCACGCCCTGCCACTCCGCCCTGTAGCGCATCAGATGGCGCATGTAGCCGTCAGGCTGGTAGCTCTCCAGCTGCAGCATGTGGATATAGTGCAGCGAGACCAGGTTAAGCCCCAGCCAGGTCAGCGCAAGTTCCAATATCAGCAAACCCCACATAACTATGCCCCCAGAAAGCTGTTTACTATCGCCATAAAGCGGCCGAACTGTTCGATATACGCGTAGTGCGTGCCGCCCTCGAACACTATGAGCGCGGCGTCCCTGATCTCCTGCTCCATCTTTTTGCCCATCCACAAGGGAGTGGCGGTGTCGTATTCGCCCCACACCAGCAGCGTCGGGCAGGCGACCTTTCCGAGACAGTATGACAGATCCTCGTCTATGACCTTTTTGAATATCTCCCTCATGCGGGGAGAGGCGTTTTTGTAATCCTCGGACCCGAAGCGGCTCCTTACGGCGTTGTTCAGCTTCTCGACGCCCCCGTCCCCCAGCACGCGCCGGGTAAGGGGATTATCGTACACCTTTTTGAGCCGGGACGCCAGGGAGGCATTGT
>JAGCIC010000177.1 GCA_017648805.1 Clostridia bacterium | reverse complement strand
TCCCCTGCGATATCGCCCTGCCCTGCGCTACGCAAAACGAAATCGACGAAGAAAGCGCTAAGGCCCTCGTTAAGAACGGCTGCAAGTGTGTTTGCGAAGGCGCCAACATGCCCTCCACTCCCGAAGCGGTGGAAGCGTTCCAGAGCGCGGGCGTGCTCTTCGGGCCCGCCAAAGCCGCCAACGCGGGCGGCGTGGCCACCAGCGGCCTGGAGATGAGCCAGAACTCCATGCGCCTGAGCTGGACCTTCGAAGAGGTGGACGAGAAGCTGCACGGCATAATGAAGAACATTTACGCCAACGCCGCGAAAGCCGCCAAGGACTACGGCTGCGAGGGCAACCTGGTGGCGGGCGCCAACATCGCCGGCTTCCTGAAAGTCGCCGAAGCCATGCTGTATCAGGGCATCTGAGCCCTGACACAAAAATGGCGGGGATATGCTTCCCCGCCGTTTTTTCGTACGCACGCATCAGTCGAACTGACTGGCGTACAGTTTATAGTAGAACCCTTTCCGAGCCATGAGCTCCTCGTGCCTGCCCATTTCCACCACGTCCCCGTGGTCCACCACGAGTATGTTGTCCGCGTGCTGGATGGTGGACAGGCGGTGGGCGATCACGAAGCAGGTGCGCCCCTTCATGAGCTCCGCCATGGCCTTCTGCACCTGACGCTCGGTGCCCGTGTCCACGTTGCTGGTGGCTTCGTCCAGTATCAGCATATTGGTGTCGTACAGCATCGCCCGGGCGATGGTCAGCAGCTGCTTCTGACCCTTGCTTATGTTGCCGCCGTCCTCGCTTATGACCGTGTTGTAGCCCTGTGGCAGGCCCATGATGTAGGAATGGATCTTGGCCGCCTTGGCCGCTTTGACCACCTCGTCCATGGTGGCGTTTTCCTTGCCGTAGGCGATGTTGTCGAATATGGTGCCGGAAAACACCCAGGTGTCCTGAAGCACCATGGCGTAGCTTCGCCGCAGGCTCTCCATGGTGTATTCCCGGTGCTCCCTGCCGTCCACATGTATTTCGCCGCTCTGCGGATCGTAAAAGCGCATGAGCAGGTTGATTATGGTGGTCTTGCCTGCGCCTGTGGGTCCGACTATGGCTATGGTCTGGCCGGGCCTGGCGATAAAGCTCAGGTCCTTAAGTATGGTCTTGCCCGGCAGGTAACCGAATGAAACGTGCTTTGTCTCCACTTCGCCCCTGCAGTCATTCAGCTCGACCGCGCCGTAAATGTCCTTGACCTCTTCCGTCTCGTCCAGCAGGGCAAACACGCGCTCAGACGCCGCCAGGGCGGAGAATATCTCGTTTATTATATTGGCGATCTCGTTTATGGGGCCGGAGAACTTTCGGCTGTACAGAACGAAGGAAGATATCTGCCCCAGGGTCACCCACTTGAACATGTACATTATCGCGCCGCCCAGGCCTATCGCCGCCAGGCCCATGTTGCTTATCATGCCTATGGTGGGGCCCATGGTCATGCCCAGGCCGTCCGCGTTTTTATAGGATTCGGCGGCATTGCGGTTAATGTCCGAAAAGTTCCCGCACACCCGGTTCTCCGCGGCGTAAGCCAGTATCGTCTTCTGCCCGGAAAACATTTCCTCCGTAAAGCCGTTCATCTTTCCGTAGGACGCGGACCTCTTGGAGTACAGCGGCCGCGTCTTTTTGCTCATGTGGCGGGTGAACAGTATGGACACGGGTATCGTGAACACCATGCACACCACCAGCGGCGGGGATATTATTAGCATCATCGTAAAGCTGCCCAGCACCGTGACCAGGCTGGTAACTATCTGCACCACGTCCGCGGAAAGGCTTATGGTCACCACGTCTATGTCGTACGACACGCGGGAAATGATGTCGCCCGCCTGATGGCGGTCAAAGTACCCCACGGGCAGCTTCATCAGCTTGTTGAACACGTCCCGGCGCATGTTTCTCGAGATCTTCCGCCCCACCCGCATCATCCCGATGCTCACGGTAAAGCTTATCAGACTGCCGCCCACGTAGAACAGCAGCATGAGCAGCGCGTAGCGGGTGACAACTTTCATGTCTATGGGTCCGTTTTCCACGCTTATGGCGTCTATGGCCTTACCCGCCAGGCGCGGCCCTATCAGGTTGCCCAGGTTGCTCACGAAAGTGAGGATTATGAACGCCAGCACCAGGTATTTATACCTCATCAGGTAGCTGATTATGCGCTTTAATGCCCCGGCCGTATTTTTCGGTTTTTCCTTAACTCCGCCTCTGTCTCCCTTGCCCGGCATGCTTACACCTCCGCACCCATCTGCACGTCATATATCTCTTTATACGCCGGGCAGGTCTTCAGCAGTTCCTCGTGAGTGCCCAGGCCGATTATCCGGCCCCCGTCCATTACCATAACCTTGGTCATGCCCATTATGCTGGACACCCTCTGGGCAATCATTATCAGCGTGGACCCGCCGTGATTCTCCGTTATCGCCCTGCGCATGGCGGCGTCCGTCTTGTAGTCCAGGGCGCTGGAAGAGTCGTCCAGTATCAGTATCTCCGGCTTGCCCGCCAGAGCCCTGGCCACCAGCAGCCGCTGCTTCTGGCCGCCGGAGAGGTTGGCCCCCTTGATGGCGGCGGC
>JAGCIC010000176.1 GCA_017648805.1 Clostridia bacterium | reverse complement strand
GTGTTCAATCCTTTAAGTCCTTCCGTCTTCCTTCCCCTCGCTCGCTTCAGCGCGCCAACGCCTCCCCTCGCTCGGCTCTCTCCGACTTCAAGACCGTTTTAACTCATTCTCAGAATCAACTGTCTTTTCTTTGTTCTTCCTTGTACATCGGCGCTTCCTTCGCTTAAGCTCGCACGCTTCCGCGTCCTCGCTCCAGCGCTCTCAGCGCTTCCGTCTTTGATCTCTCTGTATCGTTTTCAAGGTCCGTGCTCCCCCGCCCTCAGGCCCCCTTCCGGGCGCCCGCTCAGCGGGACAGCTTGCATATATTACTACTACGCCAACATTTTGTCAATACTTATTTTTCGAATTAATCTACAGTTAACAAATCTCCCTTTTTTGACCCGGTTGAGCGTTGAACCGCGGCTTACGGCGGTCTGCGATACGCGCGTTTCGAAGCGCTTGCCAGGGCCGCGCCGCGCCTCATCCCGGATTGACTTTTTTACCCGCCGAGAGTACAATATCCCGCAAAAGGAGGATATATATATATATGGATACACAGCGTGTTTTTGAGATACTGGATTCCTACCGCCCCGCAATCACCTCCACCCTGCAGAGATGGGTGCAGGCCAAGAGCGTGGGCACGAAAAGCGACGTGAAGGGCGCGCCCTTCGGACCGGACGGGAGGAAGATGCTGGACGTGGCGCTTAAGGACGCGAAGGACCTGGGCTTCGAGGTCAAGGACGTGGACGGTTACGCCATGCGCGCGGCGGTGGGCGGCGGCGACAGGACCATGGGCATACTCTGCCACCTGGACGTGGTGCCCGAGGGCGACGGCTGGACCTATCCCCCCTACGGCGGCACGCTGGTGGGCAGCCGCGTGTACGGGCGCGGCAGCGTGGACGACAAGGGCAGCGCGGTGGCGTGCCTGTACGCGGTAAAAGCCATAATGGACGCGGGCATACCCTTCAAGCACGGCGTGCACCTGATCTTCGGCTGCGACGAGGAGACGGGCATGAGCGACCTCAGGTATTACGCCGCCCACGAGCAGATGCCCGACTACGGCTTCTCCCCCGACGCGGAGTTCCCCGTGATCAACCTGGAAAAGGGCCACATGAACTTCAGGCTCCTGGCTGCGGGAGACGGAAAAGAACTGGTCAGCATTTACTCGGGCGACCGCCCGAACATGGTGCCCGGCATCGCCGAGGCGGTGCTTAAAGTCGAAGACAAAGCCGCCTTCGCCGGAAACGTCGAAAAGATACGCACCGAGACCGGCTACGACATAAAGCTGGAGGACGCGGGCGAGTGCGTCAAGCTCTCCGTGATCGGCCAGGGCGCCCACGCCAGCATGCCGCACCTGGGCAAAAACGCCGCGGGCATGCTGATGCAGGTGTTCAAGTTCCTGGGCGTAGGCGGTGAGCTCAAGCCCGCCATAGCCGCCCTGGCGGACAAACTGGGGCTGGAAGGCTACGCGGAGAGCCTGGGCGCGGCGTGCGAGGACGAGCTCAGCGGAAAGCTCACCTGCAACTTCGGCTGCCTGAGATACGAAAACGGCGTGCTGTCCGCCACCCTGGACATGCGCGTGCCCGAGACCGCGGACGTGGACATGATCTGCGCCGCCTGCGTAAGGGCCTTCGAGCACAGCGGCGTGGCCGTGAACCTGCTCCACCATTCCCCCGCCTACCACGTGGACGCCGACAGCCGCGAGGTGCAGGGCCTGCTGGCCGCCTACACGGAGGTCACCGGGCAGAAGGGCTACGCCTTCTCCATCGGCGGCGGCACCTATTCCCGCATGATGCCCGGCTGCGTGGCCTTCGGCCCCTGCTTCCCCGGGGATGAGGACCTGTGCCACGTGCCCGACGAGTTCATGGACATGGACAAGCTGATGACCGCCGCGAAGATCTACTGCCTGGCGGTACTTAAACTGGCATGCTAATTATTGATCGGAATGCTTTGTCAAAAAGCATTCCGATCAGTTATTTCCGCCCCGTTTTTGATAAAAACGCGGCGGAAACAGGGAACACTTTTTGCTGAAATTGCTCCGGCAATTTCCGAGCGCAAAAAGCGCAAGGAAAGAATTTTCGTTACGGACGGCGAGCTGTCCTTCGCGAAAATTCATCCTCGGGGCGTACATGCCGCCCCTGCGGAATAGAGCAGTGCGAAAAAAACAGTCCTTTGTGCGTCATTGCCACGACCCGCTTTGCGCCTTCCTCGCAATGACACACAAAAGCATTACCTACCGTCTCCCCTTCCCCCGCGCCCGCAGGCGCAGTCTAAAAGCTAAGAGCTAAGAGCTAAGAGCTAAAAGCTAACAGCTAACCCCCCCGAAAGGAGCACACCATGAGCGAATTCATCCGCGCCACCCAGGCGCAGATAAAGGAAAAAACGGCCCTCGCGCTGGACAGGATCACCTCCGTGCACCTGCGCCCCATAGGCAACAGCCCCGGCAACGTGTTTCTGATCT
>JAGCIC010000175.1 GCA_017648805.1 Clostridia bacterium | reverse complement strand
CGCTGAAGCCAGGGTGCGGCGGCGCTTACGCGCAGATGCGGACTGCGTTTGCGGACCAGCCGCAGCACGTAGATTGCCAGCAGCACTGCGGGAACGGCCAGCAGCCAGAGGAGCTTTGGATACTCGAAGAACATCTACTTCTGCTGGGCCTCCTCTCCCTCCAGCTCACGCTGGTATGTATCGGTTACAAACTTCACTGCCGTAGGCAGCACGCCGGCATTCTCCTCCGGCGGCACGGTCATCTTGGCGAACTTCACGAAGTCGGCCGTCTCGAACAGGTCCTTAAGGCGCTCCCACATCTCCGGAGTAATGTCTTCACGGCCCTTAAGCGCCGCGAACAGCTCTGCCGTCGTCATCTCCGGAGCATCCACGCCGAACTCGGCGTCCATATACTCCTTAAGCGTATCGGTAACGCCCGAATAGAAGGTCTTCTGCTTGTCAGGCGCCCAGAATTTGTCGCCGCGATAGCGGTCCAGGCCGCGCAGCGCAACCACGTACGGCGGATCCTTGGGCCTGGCGTCCTCCGCCTTGCGGGAATAGCGCCTTATCAGGTACACCGCCAGCAGAATCAGGGCCGCCAGGCCTATGGCGCCCAGCGCCCAGGGCAGCACCTCGGCAAAGGTGACGGGGTATTTTATCTGCCCCTTTATATCATGCGGGGTAAAACTCGCGGTGTCTATCTGTATGGTGGTGACCTTCATGGTGATGGGCATGAACCTGATTGTGTCCGTTTCTTCTCCCCTTACTCGCAGTGCTGAAAGCTGCGGAAGCTCATATAGACCGGGCTCGAACGGGGCGATTATCACCGAAGCCTTTATGTCACGGGTTTTATCCTTTTTATGGTATTTTAGAGTGTCGATTTGCCAGTCTCTGACAAGGGTAAGGGTATCGTTTGATATACTGCTGAAATCGGGCAGCATGAAGCCCGTACCTTCCTCCACTCCATTCAGTGTAAAACCATACTCGAGCTGGTCGGCTATGAGTATGGAGTCCCGCGGCTGAAGGCGGTTCAGGAACGAATCTCCATCGGGGCCGACTCCGGTAGCCAGAGATAACATTATGAACAGCAGCAGCTTCATCTTCTTGCAAACAGGGCCATGAGGCCTTTTACATAGTCTTCGTCGGTGGAGATGTCCACGTGGTCGACGTTATATAGGTTGAAAAGGTGGTTCTCCTGGGTGCGGACGCCTTCCATCCAGCGGGCGTAACTGCTTCGCACCTGGTGTATGGATGTGTCCACCCAGCGGGTGCGGCCGGTTTCGCTGTCTTTTATGTTGATGAGGCCGACGTCCGGCAGTGCGTAGTCCACCGGGTCGTGCACCTTTATTACCGACAGGTCGTGACGGTTCACCGCCACCTTGAGGGCGTCCTCGTAGCGCGGCGTGCCGGCGGCGTCTGTGTCAAGCAGGTCGCTCAGCAGGAACACTGTGCACTTCTTCTTTATTGCGCTGGTCAGATATTGCAGCGCCCCGCCTATGTCGGTGCCGTTCCC
Organism: Clostridia bacterium; assembly: GCA_017648805.1. The sequence goes on along the minus strand of JAGCIC010000175.1, from coordinate 116 downwards.
CTGGGGCTGAAGCTCCAGCATCTCGCGTATTATGTGAAGCAGATGCATGCGGCCCTTTGCCGGTGGGATGAACTTCTCTATGCGGTCGCTGAAAAACAGGGCTCCCACCTTGTCGT
>JAGCIC010000174.1 GCA_017648805.1 Clostridia bacterium | reverse complement strand
TCGGCGAGCTTTGCCATTTTGTTCCACTCTCTGGCTACGTTGCCTACGGCCTGGTTCGCGGTGGGGTCGGGGAGCTTTCTCATGTGCCATACCTCCTTTTGGCCGATCGCAGGCTGCCTTTATCCGCCCGGCGCTCCGCCTTCCGGCGTGGGAGAGTCCGGGCGTACAACGCCCTGCATTATACTTTTTCCAGCTTCTCCGCGCAATGAACTGCTGGTTCCATTTTGGTTTTTGGCAGGGTGAGAAGTGCTGCGTTTTAACGAAATATTCATTTTACATACCGAAGGTTCTGTGATAGAATAGCGCCCGTGTCTTTTGAGACTGCTTTGGACCAGACCAAGGAGGTGTTTTGATGACGCAGCACCGTTTTCCCGTCATTGATCCCATCGCCACCGGCCGCAACATCCTGAGCCTTCGGAAAAAGAGAGGCCTCAGCGTAAGAGACCTGCAGGAGTGGTTCAACTTCGAAGAGCCCCGCGCCATCTACAAATGGCAGGCGGGCAAGACCCTCCCGAGCATCGACAACCTGTTCGCCCTGAGCGAGATATTGGAGGTCCCGGTCGAAACGATCGTGGTACGCAGAAGCTTTCCGTTCGAGCCGCATACCGAGGTATGCGGCCCTGTTTTTTTGTTCATATAAGCGTTTTTGACGCCGGACAAAGCTTTCCGGTTGACATATGCCGGCGGAAACGGTATTATAAGATAAGCAAAAAGACCCAAAACGGGAGGGCAAAATGAATCTAAGCGGCATTACCGATATCATTCAGACCCAGGGCATGAAGCTTCTGGCGGGCATCATCGTGCTGGTCGCGGGGCTGTTCCTCGTGCACTGGCTGATGAAGCTGATCACCAAAAACCGGCGCCTGGACAGGATCGACCCGACGCTGCGGGGCTTTTTCGAAAACCTGATCAAGCTGGTGGCCTACATCATGATCGTGCTCACCGCCGCCAGCGTGATGGGCATTCCGCTCACCAGCTTCCTGACATTGCTGGCTTCGGCCAGCGTGGCCGTCACCCTGGCCATGCAGGGGGCACTGAGCAACTTTGTGGGCGGCGTGACGGTGCTTCTGTTAAAGCTCTTCCGCAAGGGGGATTACGTGAAGATCGGCGAGACCGAGGGCACCGTGCAGAGCATCGGGGTATTCTATACCGAGCTGGTCACGCCGGACAACCGCCACATTTCACTGCCCAACAACAGCTTGAGCAGCACCGCCATCGTGAACTACACGCGGGAAGGCACCCGTCGCGTGGACGCGGTGTTCTCCGTAAGCTATTCCACCGACATCGACGCCGCCATTGAAACGCTAAAGGGTGCCGTGCGGGCTACCGGCGGCATACTGCCCGCGCCGGAGCCCGTCGTGAAGCTCACCCAGTGCGCCGACAGCAGCCTGAACTTCACCGTGCGTGTGTGGTGTAAGTCCGCGGATTACTGGACCGTCACATGGGACTTGCTGGAAAACGGAAAGCGCGCCCTGGACAGGGCGGGCATCGAGATCCCATTCCCGCAGGTCGATGTGCACATGAAATAAGCCCGCAAAAGATAAAACCGCGCTGCGCTTTCGCGCCGGCGCGGTTTTGCATTTTGGATGATTCAGCCTTGCCCCCGCTCCCAGAATCTCTTCAGGGCGGAGGGGAGCTTTTCTTCGCTCACGGGATCGGGACGGATGTGGTCAGGCAGCAGGCGGCGGTATTCC
>JAGCIC010000173.1 GCA_017648805.1 Clostridia bacterium | reverse complement strand
TGCGTTTTTTCAAATAATCTGTTATAATCTGTACAGCAAAACGTATGGAGGGCCCGAAAATGCCTGAAGACAAGACTGTTGATATGAAAATAGACACCGGAGCCAACGGCGCGGTGTATTTTGCCTCTGACGTGATCCAGACCATCGCGGGCATTGCCCTGACCGAGGTGGAAGGCATAGCCAACATGGTGCGCTATCAGGGGCTGGCGGCCGACAGGCGCAAAAGCAAGAACGCCAACAACATCAAAAACATCACCCGCGGCGTGAAGGTGGACGTGGACGAGCAGAACGTCTCGGTAAACGTGAGCGTAGTGGTGGAATATGGTTACTCGGTGCAGGAAGTATGCCGCAGCATACAGGAAAACATCAAGAAGACCATCGAGACCATGACCAACATGCGCGTTAACAACGTGGACGTGCACGTGACGGGGCTTTCCTTCGCAAAGGAGAACCGGGAGAACGCCGAGATGGAATACCGGAATTATCTGCTCAGCGAAAAGAACGCCCGGGAAGGCAAACAACTGGAAGGGCAGACGGATCCCGATAACGGATCTGCCAGGGAATAGCCTATGGACAGGACGAGCGCGCGCGTAGCGGCGGTCAAGCTGGTTTACGAATACATTATGGGCGGCGAAGGCGGCGAAAGCACGCTGACAGACCTGCTCAATATAGAACCCGGAGAAGAAGAAACGGATTTTCTGAATGCGATCACCGAAGGTGTAAAGCAGAATAAAGCCGAACTCGATAAATCGCTTGAGGGTTTGCTGGCGGAAGGCTGGACACTTGACAGATTACCGAGAGTGGATTACGCCATTCTGCTGTGTGCCGCATGGGAAATCCTTTACTGCACAGGTTCTGCCGGCAGTGCCATAAACGATGCGGTGGATATCGCCAAGCAGTATTCCGACGAGAAGTCCGGCGCGTATATAAACGGAGTGCTTGGAAGTCTGATGCGGAAACTCAAAAATGCCTGAAGTCGCTCTCGGAATAGATACCAGCTGCTACACCACCTCCCTTGCCCTGGCAGGGGAGGGTGTTGTTGTATTATCCAAAAGAAAACTGTTAAACGTGCCCCGGGGCGAAAGGGGTTTACGGCAGTCCGACGGCGTGTTCCAGCATGTGAGGAACCTGCCGGAACTGTACGAAGAGCTTATGGACGAGGCGGACGCGAAGATCGCCTGCGTTTGCGTGTCCCGTGCGCCCAGGGACGTGCCCGGCAGCTATATGCCCGTGTTCGCCGCGGGAACGGCGTTTGCGCGGGTGATAGCCCGGACGCTGGGTGTGCCGCTGTTCTTTACCACCCATCAGCAAGGGCATGTTGCAGCGGCGCTGTACGAGAGCGGCTTAAGTGACGACTGCTTTGTCGCGATGCATCTGTCAGGCGGCACGACCGAGGCGCTCAGGGTGGATAAGGGTCTGAAAGTCAGCCTTCTGGGCGGGTCAAACGATCTGCATGCGGGCCAGCTGGTGGACAGGATAGGCGTAAAGCTGGGTCTGCCGTTCCCGGCGGGGCCGGAACTGGAGAAGCTGGCGGTGAACGGCAGCGAAAGAAGTCTGGTGGGAGTCAGCGTAAAGGGGCTCTCCGCGTCGCTTTCCGGGGCGGAAAACGCGATCGATCGGCTTATAGACGGCGGCATTTCGCCCGAAGACGCGGCAATGGAGACATATTCGTTCCTGGCCAGGACGATTGCCAGGCTGGCAGTCAACGCCTGCGACGCATCAGGACTCAGCAAGGTGCTTATGATGGGCGGCGTGGCTTCGTCGCCGTTGTTCAGGCGCGAAGTGAGCCGCAGGATAAAGAAACTCAGAAACGAAACGGAGATATACTGGGGCAAAAAGGAGCTTTCGGGCGACAACGCCTGCGGCGTGGCGCTGATAGGAGACAGACAGTTACGGGAGGGAACCTGATGTTTGAAATAATAGACGGCAAAACGGTCGCTTCTGATGTGCGAGCCGAGGTAAGGCGCGAGGCAGAAGCGTTTTTCGCGCAGCGCGGCTTTAAGCCATGTCTCGCGGTAGTCATGGTGGGGAACGATCCCGCCAGCGCCATATATGTGAGAAACAAGCAAAAAGCCTGCCGCAACGCGGGGATCGAATCCAGAGCGGTGCTGCTTGGCGACGATTCTACCACGCAGGAAGTGGTCGCCGAGGTGGAAAAGCTGAATAAGGATAAAGGCGTCAACGGCATACTGGTGCAGCTGCCCCTGCCTCCCCAGATAGACGCGGAACAAGTCGTGCGCTCGGTTAGTCCGTCCAAGGACGTTGACGGTTTCAGCGCCGTTAACGCCGGAGAGATGTTCCGCGGCAGTGCGCTTCTTGAACCCTGCACGCCCAAAGGCTGCATGGAGCTGCTCAAAAGGTACTCTATTCCCATTCAGGGCGCGAACGCCGTCATAGTTGGCAGGTCGAATCTTGTCGGCAAACCCCTGGCGGTGATGCTCACCCGGGAAAACGCCACGGTCACGCTGTGTCACTCCAAGACCAAAGATATTGGCTTTTATCTCGCCAAAGCAGACATAGTCGTGGCGGCGGTGGGCAAGCCGGGCATCATAAAGGGCGAGATGCTCAAAAAAGGATGCTGTGTGCTGGACGTGGGCATCAACCGGCTGGATGACGGCAGGATCGTGGGCGATGTGGACTTTGAGAGCGCGTCCGAAGTTGCCGAATATATAACTCCCGTGCCCGGAGGTGTGGGGCCGATGACGATTGCCATGCTGCTGAAGAACGCCATGGCAGCAGCCGGGAGCCAGTATGCCTGAGACGGCGCTCAGCGTAACCCAGCTGAACGAATATGTCAAGACCCGCTTAAGCCAGGACCCGCTGCTCAAGAATGCTGCGGTAAAGGGTGAGATAAGCGAGTATAAGCTGCAGGCGGGCAGCGGGCACGCATATTTTACGCTCAAGGATGAGATGTCCAGCGTGAGCTGCGTCATGTGGCGCACAAGCGTGCAGCGGCTGACCTTCGTCCCAAAGGTGGGGCAGAAGGTGGTCGTCACGGGACAAGCC
>JAGCIC010000172.1 GCA_017648805.1 Clostridia bacterium | reverse complement strand
GCTGAGAATAGTTCCGGGCATACAGAGCGCTCACCTCGTCCATGAAGGCGTAGCGGATGAAGGGGGTCTGTTCCCCCATATCGTACCACAGCCCGGGCAGCAGCTTCCGGGCCTTCACGCCCATTTTGGCGGACAGTATATCCGCCAGGTCCGTCCTCCACGGCACGGGCAGGCCGGGGTATTCCCCCAGCACCGCGTGGGAGCCGCGCCCCGCCCTCAGGGCGGGCTCGTCGGAAAAAAAGCCCAGGAAGGTCTTGCCGCACTCGTCCCCGAAAAACCTGCAATGCGGTTCGTATACGGTGGACAGCATCATTTGCCCGCTCTCCGGCAGCAGAGGGTTCAAAAACTTCTGGGGCGGGTTCCTTTCGCTCACGTACTCCGCGGAAAGTATGAACACGCGCCACACGCCCTCCGGCACGTCCCAGGAAAGCAGCCCGTCCTCTACCCTGTCGGTCAGGTCGACGAGCCTGTCCACGGCAAAACCGCCCAGGTCCACAAAGCTTTCCACCCGGTTGTTCCTGTCCAGTTTGCGTCCCGCCACCACCGCGACGGGCAGCTGCTTAAAGCCGTCCGGCCATATCACCAGCCGTCCGCCCTTCAGCGGGCCCGCCATGTCTATGTGCTTTTCGCTCATGAGCATGCGCTGGAAGGGCGTGTCCGCCCCCGCGCCGTTGGCAAAGCCCGACGGGAAGTGGGTGTCGTCCAGCAGGTAGAACTTCATTTCCAGGCGGCGGGCAGCGTCCAGCAGCACCTCCATCTCGTGCCACCAGCCCTCGCCCAGAAAATCCGGATGGGTGCGGGACTCGGCGCAGAACATATCGCAGCCGGAAGCCTTTATCTGCTCCACGCCCTTTACAAGCGTCCAGTCGTTTTCCCCGTGCAGCCACAGAAACGGCAGCAAATGCGCGTTGGTTTTCATTTTATTCTCCTTGCGGCAGAAAAGGAGGGCAGCCTCCTTAACGAAGCTGCCCCCGTTCCGTTTGATTATTCGCCCATCATGGCGTTCCAGGCGGCGTTGTAGATCTCTTCCATTTCGTCCGCTTCGGGCTTGATGGAGGCGATCACGCTGTCCCAGTTGTCCACGGGTTCTTCGCCCTTGATGTACTTGTCCACTTCCTGCCACACCAGGTTCTCCACCTTCAGCAGCAGTTCGGCGTACCTTTCGGTCTGCTCCTCGTTCAGCGGGGGAGCCAGCACAGGCTCGCGGTTGCCTTCCATGGGTCCGATCTTGCTGACCATGTCAAGGTAGGCTGCCTGCGCCTCGGCGTCGCCCATCAGATAGATCTCCATCTGCATCTGCACGCCGGTGTCCACGTAGGGAGACACGTCGTTCAGGCCTACGCCCAGGGCGATCTGTATGTCGTAGGAGGCGTTGGTGGGATTGGCGGAGTACTGCTCAAGCAGTTCGGGCTTCACGATGGCGTCGCCGTTTTCGTCGAAGTCGAAGGTCTCTCCCTCTTTGCCGTAGCCGTTGACAATGGCGCCTTCGTCGGAGAAGCACCAGTCAAGGAACTTGATGCACAGGTCGATCTTGTCGCTGGAAGTGGCGATGACCCAGTGCTGGTCGGTCCAGTCCGCGCTGGCCAGCTCTATGCGCTTTTCACCCAGGGAGTTGGCGGGCACGGGCAGCACTTCGATGTTGTAGGAAGGATCGATCTCCTTGAGGGCAGCCACATAGGTGCGCACCACGCCGTCGTTGTCGATGGTGCCCATGGCGGTGCCGTTGGAGAGCTTCTGCGCCCACTGGTCCTTGGAGTTGGTGGCGTAGTCATGGTCCAGCAGGTCGGCCGCGTACAGCTTGTTCAGGTACTCGAGCACCAGCTTGAATTCTTCGTGGGCGGGGCCGTAGTACCACTGCTCGCCCTTGTCGGCGTCATAGTACATGGAGGAGCCGGAGCCCAGAGGATAGGATACCCTGTCCATGAACTTGCGGGTGCCGGAGCGGCAGGTCAGGCCCACCATGTCGGGCTCGCCCTGCTTGATGGTGAGCATCGCCTCGTACAGGTCGTCAAAGGTCGCGGGAGCTTCCAGGCCGTACTTCTCCAGCAGGTCGGTGCGGAAGTTGAACAGGTTGCCGCTGCGGCGCACGAACTTGTTGATGCGCTGGAGGGAAGGCGCGGAGTAGAAGTCGCCGTCCACGGTCAGCATCTTGAGGCTGGGATTGGCGTTGAGCTTTGCGAAGAGGTTGGGCATCTCGTCTTCGTAATCGGAAAGGTTCACGAACATGCCTTTGCGGGCAAAGTTCCTCACGTCGGAGGTGGACACCAGCATGATGTCGGGCATGTCGTTGTTGTTGATGCGGGTGGTCTTGATGTCGTTGTAGTTGGCGGAAGGCGGCGCTTCCACCACCAGTTTGATGTTCAGCTTCTCTTCGATGGTCCTGAGCTTGATGGTGTCGGTCTTAAGGGGCTGAAGGGCATTTTCGCCGCGCATTACGGTGATGGTCGTAAGCTCGTCGGTCAGCCAGCCGTCCTCGGCGAAAACGGCGGGCATGGCAGCCAATACCAGTATCAGCGCCAGCAAAACAGCCAAAGCTTTCTTCATACGGTCTTGTTCCTCCTTATATATTTTCAAGCGCGGTGCGCGTGAAATCAGCCTTTGACGGAGCCTATCATTACTCCTGTTACGAAGTATCTCTGCACGAAGGGATACACTATGAGAATGGGCAGGGTGGAAACGATTATGGTAGCGGCGCGCATCGTGCGCTCGGACACCACGAAGGCGGACGAGCCCGTACCGGCGGACTGCAGCTCCTCGCTGGCTATGCCCGCCACCAGCAGATTCCTCAGGTGTATCTGCAGGGGATACATATTCTTGTTGCGTATGTACATCATGGCGTCGAAGTAGGAATTCCAGTGGCCTACCGCGTAGAACAGCACCATGGTGGACAGTGTGGCCTTGCTCAGGGGTATCACTATGCTGAAAAGTATCTTAAGGTCGTTGGCGCCGTCCAGCTGGGCGGACTCTATAAGCGAGTCCGGCAGGGAAGAAAACGCCGTGCGGATTATTATCATGTTGTATGTGGAGATCGCCCCGGGCAGTATGAGCGCCCAGATCTTGTCCATCAGCCCGAACTTGCTCACCGCCAGGTACATGGGCACCATGCCGCCGGAGAAGAACAGCGTCACCGTGACCATGGCGGTGTAGAACTTGCGGGCGCAGAAGCTTTTGCGGGTGAGCGGGTAGGCGCACAGGCAGCTCATAACTATGTTCACCGCCGTGCCCAGCACCGTGTAGATCACGGAGTTGCGCATATAGAGCATTATGTCGCCCTTGAATATGCTTTTGTAGGTCTCAAGCGTGATGTTTACGGGCAGCAGGCTCACTTCGCCCCGCATCACGTTCATGCCGTTGCTTATTGACACTATCACCGTCAGGTACAGCGGGTACAGGGTGATCAGCATCATAAGAAACATGAGCGCGTAGTTGAACCCCACGAACACGCTTCTGGAGATGCCGCCCTCGCGGATGGAGGGGCGCTTTGCCGCGTTTGCCTTTACCGTCATACGCCTGCCCTCCTTACCACAGGGACGTTTCCGTGGCCCTGCGCGATATGGCGTTGGTCACGGTAACGAACAGAAGGGAGATCAGGCTCTGGAACAGGTTCACGCCCGTGGCGTAACTGAAGTCCGCCTTCACTATGCCCCTTTGATACACGTAGGTGGAGATCACGTCCGCCACCTGCTGGTTGCCGCCGTTCATCATCAGCCAGATCTTCTGGAAGGACACGTTCATTATGCGGCCCATGGCGAGGATCAGCATTATGACTATGGTGGGCAGTATGCCGGGTAGGGTCACGTGCAGGGTCTGCTTCCAGCGGCCCGCGCCGTCTATCCTGGCGGCTTCGTAAAGCTGCATGTCCACGCCGGAGAGCGCCGCCAGATATATGATGGAGTCCCAGCCGATATTGGTCCACACGTTGGAGCCTATGTACAGCGGGCGGAACCAGCCCGCGGCGGTCAGAAACGCCTGCTGCTCGGCGCCTATGCCCTTAAGTATGGTGTTGACTATGCCGGTGGAGTTGAACATGTCGTTTATCATGCCCACTATGACCACCACGGACAGGAAATGGGGCAGATACGTTATGGTCTGCACCGTTTTTTTGTATGTCATCGACCCCACTTCGTTAAGGAGCAGGGCGAAAATGATGGGTGCGGGAAAGCTGATGAACAGATTGGTCAGGTTCAGGGTGATGGTATTTACGAACACGCGCCAGAAGTACATGTCGTCGAATATCATCCGCATGTACCTAAGGCCGTACCACGGACTGCCCCAGGTGCCTTCCTTGGGCATGTAGTTCTTGAACGCCACCAGTATCCCGAACATGGGATAGTAGCAGAACATAATGTAGTATACCGTGGGCAGGAGCATGATGAGGAAAAGCCACCTGTCGCGTTTGACGGCTTTTATCGCCCGGTTCGGCAGCGAGTTTTTATAAGCCCGTACGGGCCCTAAAGCGGTCATGCCTGCCTCCTTCGCCGGATACTGCCAGGATCGCAAATATGAAAAAAAAAGATATCGCGCGACTGTATCTTATCACAGCCGCGCGATCCGTGTCAATACGTCACGCCTTAATAGTCAGCTAAAATACACTAAAATACATTGCTGAAAAAGCTAAATTTTTACTATCTCTCCAGCCTGAAGGAGGCGAAGCGGATCCTTTCCCGGTTCCAGGTATATACGGCGTACAGCGTGCCGTCCTCCCCCGCAATTATGGAGGGATAGGCAAAGGAGCCCGCCTCGGTCTCAAGGTCATACACGCGGGTGAACGTGTCGCCGCCGTCTGTGGAAACGGCTATGCTCAGCGGCGTGCGCGCGCCCTTGTAGAAGCCCGGGTAGTTGTCCCTGGGGTTGTATGCCAATACCAGCGTGCCGTCGCTCATCTGAGCCAGGTCTATGCCGGAGTTGTTGTTGGGCAGCCCCGTGTCATAAGCAAGGCTCCAGCTCCTTCCGCCGTCGGACGAATCGCTCCTGTATATGCGGGAAGAGGTGGAACGGCACAGCATGTGCACGCCCTTTTCGTCCTCCCACAGGGTGGGCTGTATTATGCCCTTGCCGAAGATCATGTGTATGTCGTAGGGGCGATGGATCAGCTGGGTGTTGGCGGTGCCCGTGGCGGACAAAACCACCCTCCTCATCGGCACCGGCGCGCTCTTTTCCCAGGTCCTGCCGCCGTCTTCGGAAACGTCCGTGAACGCCTCCCACAGATTGGCGCTCTCAACCGACGCGGGCGCCAGTATCGTGCCGTTTTTAAGCCGGATGGGTTTGTTCTTCACGGGACCGCGCCCGCCGCTCTCGTCCCCCGGCACCACTTCACGGGGCTCGGTGAACGTACAGCCCCCGTCCGTGCTGTCCATGTACCAGGTCTGCCAGATGGGGATCTCCTGCCCCGCCTTGAAAAACAGGCGTATGCGGCCGCCGCCCAGGCCGAAGAGCACCGGGTTCCACATGGGCACGTCTTTAAAGTCGGCCAGCTTGACGGGCGCCTGCCAGCCTTCCCGCGTGCGGCGGGAGAGCCATATTGCGGTGTCGGGGGCGTGCTCCCAGGTGCCGGCGAAATACGCGCAGAGTATGTCCCCGTTTTCAAGCTTTACCAGCGTGGAGGCGTGGCAGCTGTCAAACGGCCGCGCTTCCTCCATAAGGAATTCCTGTCTGAGATCCACAAGCTTCATGGCGTTACCTCGCTTTTATTTTAGGAAGTCTTCCCGCCGGGGAGCGAACACGTCCAGCAGCGTGCCCTTTTCCAGGCATAGGGTGCCGTGCTCCGCGCCGCCGGGCACGGCTATGGAATCCCCGGGATTGAGCTCAAATTCCTCATCGCCCAGGGAGTAGATGAATTTCCCGCTCAAAGCGTAGGAGATCTGTGCGTGGGGATGGGTGTGCCTGTCCCCCCTGGCGCCTTTTTCAAAACTGACCTCCACCGCCATTATCTCCGGGTCATGGGCCAGCACCCTGCGCGTCACGCCGCCGCCCAGGTCCTTTGGGTTTACGTCTTCATGCCTTACAAAAGCCATAAACTGTCCTTCCTGCCGTTATCCGGCGCCGTTATCACGGGTTTTCAGGACTTATTTTACCACACCCGCGGAAGTTTTACAACCGCAAAACCCGCGGCTGACGCAGTCATGCGTTCAATTTCTAAATCCGAACTTTTCTCAGTATTAACTAAAAATTGTTCGGAAATTCGCTTGAAATAATGCCGTACCGGTGCTATCATTAGCCCGTGATTCGGAAAAATCACGAACATTTGATAATAACAGGAGGAAGATCATGAAGAAGCTTACGGCTGTGCTGCTGGCGCTGGTGCTGGCTGTGTCCGTGTTCGGCGCGTTCGCCGAGGAACAGGAAAAGATCTCCGTCAAAGTTCTCGTTCTGCCCAAGTTCGAGGTGGGCGGCATGGGCGCCGACTTCCCCGGCGAGGCTCAGTATTACTACGAAGCCTACTGCGCGGGCGGCGAAGAGTACGACGTTCCCGGCAGCTTTGAGGGCAACAAGCTCTACGTCAAGGACGGCGTGGCGCTGTGCGTGACCGGCATGGGCAAGGTAAACGCCGCGGTCACCCTGATGACCCTGCTCACCGACAGCCGCTTCGATTTCTCCGACGCCTACATCCTTTCCACCGGCTGCGCGGGTTCCGCGTACGAGTACGGCGTGATGGGCGACGTGTTCCTCATCACCGCCGGCGTGGACTTCGACCTGGGCCACCATGCCGATCCCCGCGAGATGATCACCGACAGGCAGGACACCTGGTTCTACGACGCCAGCTTCGATTCCACCGCCTACAAACTTTTCGACCAGGAGCTCATGGCCAAGCTGTACGACCTGGTAAAGGACGTCAAGCTTGAGACCACCCCCAAGACCCTCAACTTCATGTCCGTGACCTTCGACGGCGCCGAGTGGGCCGTCCGCGAGCCCAAAGTGCTGCGCGGCACCACCGCCACCGGCGACAACTACTGGAAGGGCATGTACGACCACTCCAACGCCGTGCTCATGTGCGAGACCTACGGCGCGCCCGATCCCTTCGCCGTGACCGAGATGGAAGACATGGGCATCGCCGTGGCCGCCGACCGCATGGGCATGCTTGACCGCGTTATCGTGCTGCGCGACAGCGTGAACATGGACGTGTTCATGAACGGCGCCTCCCCCGAGAGCCTGTGGGACGAGCACTTCGACGACGCCCTCGCGTCCGAGGACAGCGTGGAATCCGCCGACATCTTCGCCACCGCCATGAAGAACAACTTCGCGGTGGGCAAGGTGATCATCGACGCCATACTGAACGGCGAAGTCTGATAATAACCCGATAAACGAAAGCTGCCGCGGGCTGTCCCCGCGGCGGTTTTTTTGCCGTCCGGGCGCGCCTGCAAATTGACAAATCCGCCCTTACGCTGTACAATAATGTTTTGCGTGCGTATTCTGTCGTGCGTATTTTGTATGGAGATAAAAAATGGGAATTTTCAAGCGTAAAGACCTGGTGTTCGCCTACGGGCAGATACTTCTGGGCTGCCTGATCGGCGGCGCGGCGTATCCCCTGTTCATGACGCCCAACAACATCGCCCCCGGCGGCGTGACGGGCATAGGCATCATACTCAACTACCTGTTCGGGCTGCCCGTAGGTACGGTGTCACTGGTGCTGAACGTGCCTCTGTTCATAACCGGCTACCGTTACATGGGCAGGATATTCGCCTTCCGCAGCCTGCTGGCAACGGCGCTGTTCAGCGTAATGATCGACATACTGCCCCTTAAACCCATGACGGACGACCTGCTGCTGGGCTGCCTGTTCGGCGGCGTCACGCTGGGCATAGGCCTGGGGCTGATATTAAGGGGCGGCGCCACCACCGGCGGCACCGACATGCTGGCCCGCATGGTCCACAGCCGTTTCCCCACCCTGACCGTGGGCACGTTCCTGTTCGCCTTCGACTTCCTGGTCGTGGTGGCGGCGGGCTTCGCCGTGGGCACACAGCAGGCGCTGTACGCCATAATCAACATCTACGTGTCCGGCCGCGTGATAGACCTGGTGATGATGGGCTTCTCCGGCAACAAGGCGTGCTTTATAATATCCGCCAAATGGCAGCAGATCACCGACCGCCTGCTGAGGGACCTGTGCCGCGGCGTCACCCAGCTCAAGGCCCGGGGAGCGTACACCATG